>NZ_JBZAYE010000712.1:0-3508 GCF_058244205.1 Variovorax sp. 20P10.2.4 | reverse complement strand
GGCGCTGGCATCGAGCGCTTCGAGCACCTTGAGTGCATGCGCGAGCAGTTGCTCGCCGGCCGGCGTGAGCCCCTGCACGCCGCGCCGCCCGGCGCTGCTGCGCTCGACCAGCCGCGTGCCGGCGATGCCCTCGAGCTCCGACAGCGTCTTCGACACCGCGGGCTGGCTCAGCGCCAGCCGCTCGGCCGCGCGCGCCAGGTGGCGCTCCTGCGCCACCGCCACCAGGCAGCGCAGGTGGCGCAGCTGCACGTTGCGCACGAAGTCCAGCCGCAGGTCGCTCGTCATCAACTCCTTGTCCTCGTCTTCTAGATTACCAATGGTTATTGAAACGGAATCAATCTTCAATTTACATCATCGAAGCGGGATTCCAGAATGCGCCCATGCGGACCCGGTCCGTCCCACGACAGGAGACAACAGGCATGTTGACCAAGACCCAGCCCCAGCTCACCCCGCGTGACTGGGACGCCCACCCCAGCTACGTCTACCCCGGCTACAAGTCGACCGTGAAGCGCGGTCCGCAGAAGCCGCTGATCCCGCTCAAGGCCTCGCTCGGCGAGCTGCAGCAGCCGGTCTACGGCCACGAGAGCATCGGCGAGTTCGACCACGACCTCACGCGCAACGCGCGCCGCAACGGCGAGCCGCTGGGCGAACGCATGATCCTCACGGGCCAGGTGCTCGACGAGCGCCGCCGCCCGGTGGCCAACACGCTGGTCGAGCTCTGGCAGGCCAACGCCTCGGGCCGCTACGTGCACAAGGTCGACCAGCACGATGCGCCGCTCGACCCCAACTTCCTCGGCGCGGGCCGCTGCCTGACCGACAGCGAGGGCCGCTACCGCTTCCTCACGATCAAGCCCGGCGCCTATCCCTGGGGCAACCATCCGAACGCCTGGCGGCCGCAGCACATCCACCTGTCGCTGTTCGGCCAGAGCTTCGCGAGCCGCCTGGTCACGCAGATGTACTTCCCGGGCGACCCGCTGCTGCAGTACGACCCGATGGTCACCGGCACGCCCGAGCGCTACCGCAACCGGCTGATCGCCGACTTCAGCCTCGACATCACCGAGGAAGGCTACGCGCTCGGCTACCAGTTCGACATGGTGCTGCGCGGCGCCGACGAAACGCCGTTCGAGAACCGCTGAGCGCAGAAGGAAAGAGACACGCCATGAGCAAACTGATGAGCGCCCAGGAAGCCGACTTCGGCCAGACGCCCTCCCAGACCGTGGGCCCCTACTTCGCCTACGGCCTCACCGCCACGCAGTACGGCTACGACTTCGACCAGCCCTTCGACGCGGTGCTGGCGCTGGACGACGCCGCCGGCGAACGCATCCGCCTCGAGGGCCGGGTGATCGACGGCGACGGCAATGCCATCAACGACGCGCTGGTCGAGATCAGCCAGCCCGACGGCGAGGGCCGCTATCCGCAGACGCCGGCGCAGGCGCGCGAACTGGGCTTTCGCGCCTTCGGCCGCGTGGGCACCGGCACCGACGCGCAGAACCGCTTCGTGTTCCACACCGTGAAGCCCGGCGCCGAGTCGCCCGGCGAGGCGCCGCACATCAACGTGATCGTGCTGATGCGCGGCCTGCTGCTGCATGCCTTCACGCGCGTGTACTTCAGCGACGAGGCCGAGGCCAACGCCAGGGACGCGGTGCTGCAGAGCGTGCCGGCCGAGCGCCGCCACACGCTGGTCGCGCAGCGCGTCGAGCGCGGCGGCGCAGTGAGCTACCGCTTCGACATCCGCATGCAGGGGGCGGAGGAAACCGCCTTCTTCGACGTCTGAGCGCCTGAACCCGAAGCCGGCCACCGCGCCGGCTTTTTCGTACCCGGACTTCTTCTTTACAGCGCGGCAGCCGCAAGGCGGCCGCGCGCTCGCCGCTGCGCAACGCAAAACCATTCCAACACGGAGCAACGCATGTCATCCCCCTCGGCTTCGCTGGACGTCCAGTCATTCCTCGACCGGCATCCCTTCTCGGCCTTCCAGTGGCGCATCTTCGCGCTGAGCTTCCTCGTGGTGCTGCTCGACGGCTTCGACACCTCGGCCATCGGCTACATCGCCCCCTCGCTCGCGAGCGAATGGGGCGCCAGCAAGATGGCGCTCGCGCCGGTGCTCAGCGCGGCGCTGTTCGGCCTCGCGGCCGGCGCGCTGCTGGCCGGCCCGCTGGCCGACCGGCTCGGCCGCAAGCGCGTGCTAGGGTCTGCTAACACCATGCAAGGGGTCGCGGGGTGGGGGTGAAGGGGGGGGGGGGGGGGGGGCGGGGGGGGGAGGGGGGGGGGGGTTTGGGGGGGGGGGAGGGGGGGAGAAGAGAAAGAAGGGGGGGATCGCGCCGGGGGGGTGCAAGGCCGGAAGGCCGGTGCCCTTGCCGTGGCCGCCGGCGCCCGGGCCCGACTGCTCGATGCGCCAGCCGCGCACGTCGTCCTCCACGTGCTCGGCGGTGCGGCGCAACGCGATCTCGCGCAGCGCGATCAGGTTGCCCTTGCGGAAGAAGTTCTGCGCCGCGCGCTCGGCCTGCTGCGGCAGGTAGACCTTGCCGGCCGCGAGCCGCGCCGTGAGCTCGTCGGGCGTGACGTCGACCAGCACCACCTCGTCGGCCTCGTCGAGCACCGAGTCGGGCACGGTCTCGTGCACCCGCACGCCGGTGATCGCGCCGACCGTGCCGTTGAGGCTCTCGAGGTGCTGCACGTTGAGCGCCGACCAGACCTCGATGCCGGCGGCCAGCAGTTCCTGCACGTCCTGCCAGCGCTTGGCATGGCGCGAGCCGGGCGCGTTGGTGTGGGCCAGCTCGTCGACCAGCAGCACGGCGGGCTGGCGCGCCAGCGCGGCATCGAGGTCGAACTCGGCCAGCGTGCGGCCGCGGTAGGCGATCTCGCGCAGCGGCAGGGCATCGAGCCCCGCCAGCAGCGCGGCGGTCTCGCCGCGGCCGTGGGTCTCGACCACGCCGATCAGCACGTCGCGCCCGGCCTTGCGCTCGCGCTGCGCGGCGCTCAGCATGGCCCAGGTCTTGCCCACGCCGGCGCTGGCGCCGAAGTAGATGCGCAGCTTGCCGCGCCGCGCGCGCGCCTCGTCGCTGCGCAGCTGGGCGATCAACGCGTCGGGGTCGGGGCGGGACAGCTCGCTCATCGGGAGCGCAGGTTAGCGCATCGGCTCATCGCGCGGGACCGTCCTTGCGCCGGGCGCGGTGCTCGTGGCGCCGCGCGGTGCGCGACAGCACCAGCCAGGCGAAGCCCAGCGGCACGAACAGCGCCGCCAGCGCGAGCAGCGCATGGAACCAGTCAGTGGCCATGGCGCAGTCCGCAGCGCGCGAGGTGCTCGCGCCAGCTCACCAGCCGGCCGATCTCGCCCGAGGGCACGCATTCGATCAGCCGGTGCAGCACGTCGGCGTAGCTGCGCATCGGCAGGCGGATCATCAGCCGCACGCAGGGCGCGTCGCTCTCCTGCGAGCTGCAGCCGTGCAGCAGCGGTTCGCAGCGCACCACGCCGGCGTCGGCGCAGCCGGCCAGGCTGCGACGCACGCGC
>NZ_JBZAYE010000711.1:0-3517 GCF_058244205.1 Variovorax sp. 20P10.2.4 | reverse complement strand
TGATCGCCACCGGCCACGACGCCGAGCTCGACGAGCTGCGCGAGATCAGCGAGAACTGCGACGACTTCCTGCTCAAGCTCGAGGTCAGCGAGCGCGAGCGCACCGGCATCAGCAACCTGCGGGTGCAGTTCAACCGGGTGCACGGCTTCTACATCGAGGTGACGCAGAGCGCGTTGTCGAAGGTGCCCGACAACTACCGCCGCCGCCAGACGCTGAAGAACGCCGAGCGCTTCATCACGCCCGAGCTCAAGGCCTTCGAGGACAAGGCGCTGAGCGCGCAGGACCGCGCGCTGGCGCGCGAGAAGTGGCTCTACGAGCAGCTGCTCGACGCGCTGCAGGCCTCGGTGCCCGCGCTCACGCGGCTGGCCACGGCGCTCGCCACGCTCGACGCGCTGTGCGCGCTGGCCGAGCGCTCGCACACGCTGCACTGGCGCGCGCCGAGCTTCGTCTCGCACCCGTGCATCGAGATCCAGCAGGGCCGCCACCCGGTGGTCGAGGCGCGGCTGGCCGAGAAATCCTCGGGCGGCTTCATCGCCAACGACACCCAGCTCGGCCCGCAGCAGCGCATGCAGGTCATCACCGGCCCCAACATGGGCGGCAAGTCGACCTACATGCGGCAGGTGGCGATCATCGTGCTGCTGGCCTCCATCGGCTCGCACGTGCCGGCCGCGGCCTGCCGCCTGGGGCCGATCGACGCCATCCACACCCGCATCGGCGCGGCCGACGACCTGGCCAATGCGCAGTCGACCTTCATGCTCGAGATGACCGAGGCCGCGCAGATCCTGCACGGCGCCACCGCGCAGTCGCTGGTGCTGATGGACGAGATCGGCCGCGGCACCAGCACCTTCGACGGGCTGGCGCTGGCCGCGGGCATCGCGGCCCAGCTGCACGACCGCGCCAAGGCCTTCACGCTGTTCGCCACCCACTACTTCGAGCTCACGGAATTCCCGGCCACGCACCATGGCGCGGTCAACATGCACGTGAGCGCCACCGAGGCCGGCCGCGACATCGTGTTCCTGCACGAGATGCAGCCCGGCCCGGCCAGCAAGAGCTACGGGATCCAGGTCGCGCGGCTGGCGGGCATGCCCGCGGCGGTGGTCAACCATGCACGCCAGGCGCTGGAAGCGCTCGAGTCGCAGCATGCGCAAACTCGTGCACAGGTCGACCTGTTCGCACCGCCCCCGGCCTCCGAAACCCCCATGGTCAGCGCCGTAGAATCCGCGCTGTCCGCGCTCGACCCCGACGCGATGACCCCGCGCGAAGCCCTAGACGCGCTCTACGCCTTACAGAAACTGAATGCACGCGACCGCGGAGCCCCATGAGCAGGCACTGCTCTTGCGAGACGAAAAAATGACTTATTGCGTAGGCATCAAACTCAACGCCGGCCTGGTGTTCCTGTCCGATTCGCGCACCAACGCGGGCGTGGACCACATCAGCACCTTCCGCAAGATGATCGTCTACGAGCAGCCCGGCGACCGCGTCATGGTGCTGCTGTCCTCGGGCAACCTCAGCATCTCGCAGTCGGTGCGCGAGATCCTGCAGATCGAGGAACTGCGCGAGACGCAGGAGAACGGCGAGCCCGGCACGCCGACCACGATCTGGAACGCCAAGAGCATGTTCGATGCCGCGCGCGTGCTCGGCTCGGCCGTGCGCCACGTCTACGACCGCGATGCCGAGGCGCTCAAGCATGCGGGCCTGGACTTCAACGTCTCGTTCATCTTCGGCGGCCAGGTCAAGGGCGAGGGCATGCGCCTCTTCCTGGTCTATGCGGCCGGCAACTTCATCGAGGCCACGACCGAGACGCCCTACTTCCAGATCGGCGAATCGAAGTACGGCAAGCCGGTGCTCGACCGCGTGCTCACGCCCGAGACGCCGCTCGACGAGGCCGCCAAGTGCGCGCTGGTGTCGATGGACTCGACCATGAAGTCCAACCTCTCGGTCGGCCTGCCGCTGGACCTCGTGGTCTACGAGGCCAACAAGCTCGAGACCGACCGCGTGATCTGCATCGACGCCGACAACCCCTACTACCGCATGGTGCACAACAGCTGGGGCCAGAAGCTGCGCGAGGTGTTCGACAGCATCGAGGACCCGGTGTGGGACGACAGCGCCACCGAGCATCCGCTGAAGATGCCGGCGACGCGGCACGGCGCGCTGCGCAAGATCTCGACACCCGACGAAAAGCTGATCTGAACCCCGTGCCGCCGATCGTCTTCTCGCACGGCAACAGTTTTCCCGCGAGCACCTACCGCGTCGTCCTCGACAGCCTGCGCAACCGCGGCTTCGAGGTCGATGCCATCGAGAAATTCGGGCACGACCCGAAGTACCCCGTCACCGACAACTGGCCGCACCTGGTCGAGCAGCTGGCCGACTTCGCGCGGCCGCGCGCCGAACGCGCGGGCAAGCCGGTGTTCCTGGTCGGCCATTCGCTCGGCGGCTTCCTGAGCCTGATGTGCGCCGCGCGGCATCCCGAGCTGGCGCGCGGCGTGGTGCTGGTCGACTCGCCGATCCTCGGCGGCTGGCGCGCCAACACGCTCAACATGGTGAAGCGCACGCCGCTCATGAAGAGCATCTCGCCGGGCGCGATCAGCCGCCGGCGCCGCAACAGCTGGGAGCACCGCGAGGCGGTGTTCGAGCATTTCCGCAGCAAGAAGGCCTTCGCGAAGTGGGACGAGCAGGTGCTGCACGACTACATCGACCACGGCACTTTCGATAGCGAGGACACGCGCGCGCTGAGCTTCGACCGCGACGTCGAGACCGCCATCTACAACACGCTGCCGCACAACCTCGGCGCGCTGCTGCGCAGCCATCCGCTCAAGTGCAAGGCGGCCTTCATCGGCGGGCGCCAGTCGGCCGAGATGAAGCGCGTGGGCATGGCGATGACGCAGCAGGTGACCAAGGGCCGCATCGCGATGCTCGATGGCACACACCTGTTTCCAATGGAGAAGCCGCTGGCGACCGCGGCCGCGATCGAGGCGGCGGTACGCAACCTGATGGGCTGACAGGGCCTCAGCGGAAGCGCGCCCGGTAATCGAGCGGCGGCACCCCGAAGCGCCGCTGGAACGCGCGCCGCATGATCTCCTCCGAACCGAAACCGCAGCGCTGCGCCACCGCCTTGATGCTGGCGCCCGAGGATTCGAGCAGCCGCGTCGCGCGGTCCAGCCGCATGCGTTCGACCGCATGCGCGGGCGTGACGCCGGTGCGCTGCAGGTAGAAACGCGCGAAGGTGCGCGGCGCCATCGCCATGCGGTCGGCCAGCCGCGCCACGTCGATCGTCTCGTGCAGGTGCTCGTCGATCCAGCCATGCAGCGACTCGATGCGCGGGTCCTCGGCCTCCTGCGCGAGCAGCGCGCTGCTGAACTGCGACTGCCCGCCCGGGCGCTTGTAGAACACCACCAGCTTCTTCGCCACGCCGATGGCGATGGCGCGGCCGAGGTCGGCCTCGACCATGCCCAGCGCCATGTCGATGCCGGCCGTGACGCCGGCCGAGGTCCAGCGGCGGCCGTCGCGGAAGTAGATC
>NZ_JBZAYE010000710.1:0-3527 GCF_058244205.1 Variovorax sp. 20P10.2.4 | reverse complement strand
CTTGTCTTCCTGGCTGCGCGCGCGGCGGCGCAGGTCGTGCTTCGGGTCGCGCAAGGGCATGGAGCGTGGGGCCGGCGTGGGGGAGTGGAGGCGATAGACGGCCGAAGTATAGGTGGCGCTGCGGGAAAACCCGGGCTATAAATGAACGCGTTCAAATAAGAATGCGCCCATGTCCTTCCTCTCCACCTTCGCCGATGCCGCGCCCGCGCCCTGCTGTTGCGGCGGCGCCGCTGCCGCCGCGCCGGCTCCGATGCCCGCGCCGATCGATGGCGCCTTCTCGCTGGTCGACCACTTCGGCACGCCGGTCGACCAGCGCAGCTATGGCGATCGCCACCTGCTGGTGTTCTTCGGCTTCTCGCACTGCGCGGTGGTCTGCCCGCGCGAGCTCACCAAGCTCGGCGCGGCGCTGCGGGCGCTGGGCCCGCTGGCCGCGCGCGTGCAGCCGCTCTACGTGAGCGTCGATCCCGCGCGCGACACGCCCGAGGTGCTGCGCGCCTGCGTGGCGCGCCATCCGGGCGGCTTCGTCGGCCTCACGGGCAGCGAGGCGCAGGTCGAGGCCGCGAAGAAGAGCTTTCGCGTGTTCGCGCGCCGCGTGCCCGACGCGGCGGCGCCCGGCGGCTACGTGGTGCCGCACACCGCGCTGGCCTACTTCATGGCGCCGGGCGGCCGCTACCTCGCGCACTTCGCCGAATCGCTCGATGCGCCTGCGGTGGCGGCGCGCATGAAGGAACTGATGCAGGGAGACACGCCATGAACAGCCACGAAGCCTCGACGCCGCTGAGCGACCGGCAGGCCGGCCACCTGCGCCATTTCGCCAACCTCTCGCGCCAGCCGGTCAACGACTGGTCGGGCATGCAGGGCCGCGGCACCGGCCAGGACGACTTCGGCGGCTACCGCTTCCAGCTCGCCTACATGGCCTATGCGATCGCGCTCGCGCACCGCCACCGGCTGCCCGCGGCGCCCGGCGCCTTCCGGCCCGTGTTCGAGCGGCTGATCGCCAAGATGCTGCTGCCCGAGGTCTGGATGTACTGGGCGCGCGTGAGCCGCGGCGGCAGCGTGTTCAACATGCACCGCTCGCACGACTACGAGGAGGACTGGAACCCGGTCGGGCGCGACAACATCATGTACAGCGCCTACGTGCAGTCGATGGCGCTGCTGCACCACTACCTGTTCGACGACGACCGCTATGCGCAGCCCGGCGCGCTGACCTTCAGCTACTGGTCCTTCTTCTGGGGCGGCAAGGAGCGCCGCTTCGAATACGACCAGCGCAGCCTCAACCAGCACGTCTACTGGCAGATGGTCGAGAGCGGCTACCTCGGCGTGGCCTGCGAGCCCAACTGCGTGTTCCAGATCTGCAACCAGCCCGCGATCCTGGGCTTTCGCATGCACGACCTGGTGCATGGCGGCGCGATGGCGGCCGAGGTCACGACGGCCTACCAGCAGGCCTGGGAGCGCTTCGGCCGGCTCGGCGCCAATGGCCACTACCTCACGATGATGGCGCAGGACACGCAGGCGCTGCGCGACAACGCCGGACCCTCGCCCTGGGTCGATGCCTGGTGCGGCATGTTGATGAACATGTGGAACCGCGACTTCGTGCATGCGCACTATCCGGCGCAGCTCGCGGGCTGGCTGCTGCGCGGCGAGGACGGCGCCTGCTCGGTGCGCTCGGCCGAACGGCCGCCGGTGATGGGCCAGCAGGTGGTCAACGACGATTCCGATTTCGGCTGGGGCGCGGCCTGGGCCTCGGAGATGGGCGACGCGGCCACGCTCGAGGGCTTCATGCGCCATGTCGATCGCCACATGGCGCCGAGCTGGCGCGAGGGCGGCTTCCACTTCCCGCGCAACGACCAGCTCGAGGACGCGCAGGGCCATCGCACGCTGGTCGAGCCGATGACCGGCAACGTGCTGCTGGGCTACGCGAGCCTCAACGTGCCCGACGGGCTCTGGCGCCTCTACAACCAGCCCTGGCCCGAGCACCACCATCGCCAGCCCGCGCTGGTGCGCGTGGACGACGCGGTCGATGTGCTGCAGGCGGTGTTCGACACCGAGGCGCGCGTGCTGCGCTTCGCGCTGCGCCGCTGCGAGGGCGCGCGCGGCGGCGTCGAGGTCGAGATCGGGCGGCTGGCATCGCGCGGTGCCTGGACCCTGTGGTGCGATGGCGCCGAGGTCGCTCGCGGCGAGGCGGACCGCATCGAAGGCGGCGCGGCCCTGGCGCTGCGTGCGACGTCCGAGGGCTTCGCGCTGCGCTGCCCCGAGGGCGCGACCGCGGCCTTCGTGCTGGCGTTCGGCGCCGACTGACTCAGCCGCGCGTGGGCAGCCGCGACTTGCCGTAGCCGCGGTAGCGCTGGCGCACCGTCTCCATCTCCTGCGCGTCGAGGATCACGGGCGCGCCGAGCTGCGCGCTCATCCAGTACTGGCGTGCCAGGGTCTCGAGCTTGGCGGCGTTCGCCACCGCCTTCTCGACCGTGGCCGCGTAACAGATCATCCCGTGGTTCGCGAGCAGGCAGGCGTTGCGGTTCTCGAGTGCATCGACCGCCGATTGCGCGAGCGCATCGGTGCCGAAGGTGGCGTACTGCGCGCAGGGAATGTCGTCGCCGCCGAAGCCCGCGAGCATGTAGTGGAAGGCCGGGATCGGCCGGCGCTGCGCCGACAGCGCGACGCAGGCATCCGAATGCGTGTGGACCACGGCCTCGGCCTGCGGGTAGCGGCGGTAGATGGCGGTGTGCATCGCCCATTCGCTCGAGGGGATGCCCGCGCCGCGGGTCTCGCCGTCGAGCGTGATCGACACCAGCGCCTGCGGGTCGATGGTGTCGGCGTCGGCACCCGTGGGGCTGATCAGCGCGCCGCCGTCGAAGCGGCAGCTGATGTTGCCCGCGCTGCCGTTGTTGAGGCCGAGCTGCGCGAGCCGGCGATAGCCCGCGGCCAGGGCCTGGCGCAGGGCGTCTTCGGACAGCGGGATGGGGGTGGAGGTCGTGGTCATGGGCGGTTCCTTGCGCGCGTCGGCGCGGTGAAGCGAAGGTGGGACGTTCGGTTCTTCAGCGGGCCGCGTCGCGCATGCTCTGCAGCATGGGCAGCAGCATGTCGACCGGACCCAGCTTGCCCGACTTGAGGCACAGCGCGAGCGGCGCGGCGCCGAGGGTCACCGCGCGCGCGATGCCGGGGCCGGCATAGGGGCCGACCTGCAGCCGGTCGATGGCCAGGTGCTCGAGCACCGAGCCCGAGGTCTCGCCGCCCGAGATCACGAAGCGCTTGACACCCGCGTCGCGCAGCCGCACCGCGAGCCGGCCGAGGATGTCCTCGGCCAGCGCCGCCGCCTCGTGCCGGCCGATGCGTGCCTGCACGCGCTCGATCACCGGCGCATGCGCCGAGGTCGCGATCGCGACCGGGCCCTGCGGCAGCGCCGCGAGCGCCCAAGCCAGCGCTTCGCCGATCACGTCGGCGCCGTCGATCGCGCGTTCGACGTCGATCCAGTGCACCGGCCGTTCGCGTTCGAAGGCACGCAGCTGTTCGATCGAGCGGTCGGCACA
>NZ_JBZAYE010000071.1:0-19797 GCF_058244205.1 Variovorax sp. 20P10.2.4 | reverse complement strand
GCGCAGGATCCGGCCGCCGGCATGCCCGAGCCGCCGGCCAGCTATGCGCAGGACGAGATCGGCGAGCTCGCGCGCAGCTTCGACCAGTTGATGGCGCAGCAGCGCGCGAGCGAGCAGCTGCTGGCGCGCTCCGAGGCCCAGGTGCGCACCATCGCCGACAACATCCCGGCGCTGGTCTCGCACGTCGATGCGGCGCTGCGCTACACCTTCGTCAATGCGCACGTGAAGGCGATGCACGACGACGGCGAGCTCGTCGGCCGCCCGATGCCCGAGGCACGCGGCGCCGAGGACTTCGCCGTCGTCGCGCCGTACTACGAGCGCGCGCTGCGCGGCGAGACCGTGATCATCGAGAAGGCCGGCAACCCGGCGCGCGGCGTCGGCGACCGCACCTACAAGGCCCACTACATCCCCGACCGCGACACCGAGGGCGTGGTGCGCGGCGTGTTCGCGATGACCTTCGACATCACCGACGAGGTGAACGTGCGCAAGGCGCTGACCGAGCAGGAGCGCCGGCTGCGCGACGTGACCAACAGCATCCCGGCGCTGGTCGGCTACTTCGACCGCGAGGAGAACTGCCTGTTCGCCAACAGCCGCGCGCGGCGCCTGGCCGACCTGTTCGACGGCCCGCTCGCGGGCGTGAGCCTGCGCTCCTCGCTCGGCGATGCGGTGTACGCGCAGATCCGGCCGCACCTGCCCTCGGTGCTGGCCGGCAAGAACGCGCACTTCCCGGTCGACGCGCCGATCCAGGGCAGCGACGGCCATTTCCAGACCCACCTGATCTCCGACATCAACCTCGAGGGCGAGGTGCTGGGCTTCTACCTGATGGCCTTCAACATCACGGCGCTGAAGGAGGCCGAGCTGCGCGCCGCCGAGAGCGAGCTGCGGCTGCGCGCCATCACCAACAGCATGCCGGCGCTGATCACCTACATCGACCGCGAGGAGCGCATCACCTTCGCCAACGCCACCAGCCACGAATGGCTGGGCCTCGGGCCCGCGCAGGTGGAAGGGCGCCATCTCGAGGAGGTGGCGGGCCGCGAGGTCTACCTGTCGCGCCGCCCGATGCTGGCGCGCGCGTTGGCCGGCGAAAAGGTGGAGTTCGAGGCGCGCACGCAGCGCGCGGGCTACGACCGCGTGACGCAGGTGATCTACGTGCCCGACACGCGCAGCGACGGCAGCACGCACGGCATCTTCTCGCTGGCGCTCGACATCACGGCGCTCAAGCTGGTCGAGCGCCAGCTGATCGAGCTCGCGCGCATCGACACGCTGACCGGCCTGCCGAACCGGCTGGCCTTCAACGAGTTCCTGCCCGACGCGGTGCTGCGCGGGCGCATCACCGGCCATTCGCTGGCCGTGATGTTCCTCGACATCGACCGCTTCAAGGCCATCAACGACACGCTGGGCCATGCGGTGGGCGACGCGGTGCTGGCCGAGTACGCGCGCCGGCTCAAGGCCTGCGTGCGCGCCAGCGACATGGCGGCGCGGCTGGCCGGCGACGAGTTCGTGCTGGTGATCGAGAACCTCAAGCAGCGCGAGGCGGTCGCGGCCGTGGCCTCGAAGATCGTGGCGCAGATCAACCACCCGGCCTTCCGCGTCGACGGCCAGCGCATCGAGGTCGCGACCAGCATCGGCATCGCCTTCCACGGCCCGGCCGAGTCGGCCGTCACGGCGGCCGAGCTGCTGGCGCGCGCCGATGCCGCGCTCTACGCCGCCAAGGCCGCGGGCCGCAACCGCTATGCCTTCTTCGTGCCGGGCGAGGGCAGCCAGGGCAAGGCGGCCTTCCCGCAGTCGCCGCCGTCCTTCCTCGAACCGCCCGAAGGCGAAGGCTGACAGGCGAGGGCGCGGACAGGGCGCTCGCCGACTTGCCTGATCCTGCGAAGAGTCCGAGCAGCGGACAGGGGCTCGTGATGGCTATAGCATGCAGCCCTTCGCAATCCGTGCCCGTGCCCCGTGCGCTTCCCGCGCCCCGATGTGCCCCGACGCACCGCGCTCCCTTGGAAGTCCCGCGTGACACCCGAAGCCCCTCCCACCAAGACCACCCACCGCCCGCTGGTCATCGCGTCGATCATGGCGTCGATGGCCATGGTCGCGATCGAGGCGACCATCGTCTCCACCGTCATGCCGCAGATCGCCTCCGAGCTCGGCGGACTGCATCTCTACAGCTGGGTCTTCGCCTCGTTCCTGCTCGCGCAGACCGCGATGACCGTGGTGTTCGGCAAGCTCTCCGATCTCTACGGGCGCAAGCCCGTGATGTTCGTGGGCATCGCCATCTTCCTCGTCGGCTCGCTGCTCGCGGGCTTCTCGTGGTCGATGCCCGCCATGATCTGCTTCCGGCTGATCCAGGGCATCGGCGCCGGTGCCATCCAGCCGGTGGCGCTGACCATCGTGGGCGACCTCTATCCGGTGCGCGAGCGCGGCAAGGTGCAGGGCTACCTCGCGAGCGTCTGGGCCGTGTCGGCCGTGCTCGGGCCGATGCTCGGCGCGCTGATCGTGCAGAAGCTCTCGTGGGCCTGGATCTTCTGGATCAACGTGCCGATCGGCATCGCCGCCGCGCTGGGCTTCTGGGCCTTCCTGCACGAGACCCCGGCCACGCGCCGCGCCTCGATCGACATCGTGGGCGCGGTGCTGTTCGCCGCCGGCATCGCGGCGCTGATGATCGCGCTCACCGAGTTCGGCATCGGCAACGACGCCTCCGCCTGGGGCTGGACCGCGGCCTTCGCGCTCACCGTGGTGCTGTTCGTGTGGCAGGAGCGCCGCGCGGCCGACCCGATGGTGTCGTTCAAGCTCTGGGGCGCGCGCGTCATCGCCACCGTCAACGGCGCGGCCCTGCTCGCGGGCATGGTGCTGATCGGCATCACCACCTTCCTGCCGATGTACGTGCAGGTGGTGCTCGAGCGCTCGTCGGTCACGGCGGGCCTCACATTGACCATGGTGATGCTGGGCTGGCCGATCGGCGCCACGCTGACCTCGCGCATCTTCCAGCGCGTGGGCCTGTGGCGCATCCTCGTGGCCGGCGCGGCCTTGATCCCCGTGGGCTGCGCGAGCTTCGTGCTGCTCGCCGCGGGCAGCACGCCGGTGCTCGCGGGCGTGGGCTCGTTCGTCATCGGCCTGGGCATGGGCCTGCTGAGCCTGAGCTCGCTGATCCTGATCCAGGAGTCGGTCGACGTCGCGCAGCGCGGCAGCGCCACCGCCTCCAACGTGTTCTCGCGCAATCTCGGAAGCGCGCTGGGCGCGGCCTTCTTCGGCGCGGTCTTCAACTTCGGCCTCACGCGCGCCGACGGCCGCCTCGCCTTCACCGACGAGCAGCTGCGCCTGCTGCTGCAGGGCCCGGCCTCGCCCGCGGCCGGCGACGCGGCGCTGCGGCTCGCGCTCGGCGGCTCGCTGCATCTCACCTTCGTGATGATGCTGGTGGTGGGCCTCGCGGTGTTCGCGCTCTCGCTGTGGCTGCCGCGCGAAGCCACGCAGATGCATGCGCTGGCGCGGCGCGAAGCCGCGCCGAAATAGCAGCCGCCGAGGCTCGCTGACCGCGCCCTGACCACGGGGCGCGAAACTGCAAATCCGTTGCTTTTACGGCGTGCCGCGCACGCCGCGCACGCTCGTGCGCGCGATGTCTTCGAGGGCGGAAGAAAGCGCTAACGCGCGCCTAAGTCTGCTGCCTTCGGACTGACATTTGGCAAAACCACCATCGACCGGTCCTTGAATCAAGGGCCGCCGGATTCGGCGAATCCGTGCGTCCGTTCGCATTCCCCAACGATCGAGAGTCGACTTTGAAAACCATCCACAAGATCAAGACCGGCATGCTGTGCCCCGTACTGACGGTGCTCGCGGCCTCCGTGCTCAGCGCCTGCGGCGGCGGTGGCGGCGGCGGTGGCTTCGCCTTCCTCCCGCCTGGCGACCAATCGGGCAATGGCACCGGCACCACGTTCAGCGGCGTGGTGTCGGCCAGCGCCTTCAAGCCCGGCAGTGCCACCGATCCGACGATCTCGGCCGGCTACTACGCCAATGCCACCGTCTGCGTCGACAAGAACGACAACGGCCGCTGCGACGACGGCGAGGTCGGCACCAAGACCGATGCCAACGGCAAGTTCTCGCTCGTGCTGCCTGCCGCCGCGGCGCTGATCGCCGACATCGGCACCAGTGCGAAGAACACCGCCACGCAGGCGGCCGTGCCCACGCGCGAAGTGCTGCGCATCCGCGCCGAACAGGTGGCAGAACAAGGCAGCAGCGTGGTCGTGAGCCCGCTGTCGGCCGAAGTCGCGCGCCTGGTCGATGCCAACGGCTCGAGCTATGCCGCCGAGAAGAAGAATCTCGCGGCTCGCATCGGCGTGTCGGAGTCCGCCGTGCTCGGCGATGCGGCCAGCGCCAGCGGCAAGACGCAGACCGCGCTGCTCTCGGAGTCGAACGCGCTCAACAATCGCTTCGCCTATGCCACCACCAAGCTCGACCGCGGCGACCTGTTCCCCGACGCCCTGGCCTTGGCCGGCGGCGATCCGCGCTTGACCGCCCGGACGAACGTGAGCGGCGTCACCGCCAACGTGTCCGAGACCCGCAAGGCGATCACTTTCGCGCAGTCGCAGCAGGCCGCCTTCAACATCGAGGGCATTCCGCGCTACGACCACATCTTCATCGTGATGCTCGAGAACAAGGCCAGCTCGTCGATCGTGAATTCGGCCTACGCGCCGAAGATCAACGCCTATCTCAAGGCTGGTAACCAGCTCGTGAGCTACTACGCGACCGGCAACCCCAGCGAGCCGAACTACACCGCGCTCGGCGCTGCCGACGACTGGGGCATCACCGACGACAGCCAGTGGAACTGCGATGCGACTGGTGCGAACGCCGTGCAGGACCTTCCGCTGCCCGACAAGATCAGCATGCCGGCCCAACGCAGCTCGCCGTTCAACGCGACCTGCATGCAGACCGCAGGCGTCAACCACAACATCGTCGGCAAGCCCAACCTGTTCAACGCGATGACGGCGGCCGGCCTGACCTGGCGCACGTACAGCGAGTCGATGAACCCGGGCCAGGACTTCCGCATCGACAGCGTGAACGACAGCAATGTCAGCGCCAAGGACAACGTCTACGCGCCAGGCACCGTGGGCCCGAACACCACGACGCTCGGCGACGCCACGCTGACGCTGCCGCTGCCCGCAGGCCTCTACAAGACCAAGCACCACCCGGGCATGGCTTACCAGAACGTGCGCAGCGCGCCCGAATGGAAGTACAGCAACCGCACCATGGGCGGTGGCCAGTGGGACGCCGCGCTCAAGAACAGCACCACCTACGACATTCCCGCCGACTACGACTACGACCAGCTCGGCACCGACCTCGCCAGCGGCAACGTCGGCAACCTGAACTTCCTCGTGCCCGACCAGTGCGACGACATGCACGGCATCACGGTGAAGGGGACCAACGGCGCGGGTGCCTCGGTCAGCGCCAGCGACTGCGGCAGCGTGGCGAACAACGTGTCGGCGACGGCGGTCTCGCCGATCATCACGCGCGGCGACAACTACGTCGACTACACCGTCAAGCGCATCCAGGCTTCCGATCTCTGGAAGAACCCGAACAAGCGCGTGGCGATCGTGCTGATGTTCGACGAAGGCAATGCCACCGGTGGCTTCAACTCCTGCTGCGGCTGGAACCCGTTGAAGAAGAACGTCACGAGCAACGTGCCGGCGCCGCTGAAGCGCAATGACGACGGCACCTGGTCGCAGGACACGAGCATCAACAACTACCAGTCCGGCAACCGCGGTCATGGCGAGAGCATCTTCGGCATCCTGAGCAACCAGCCCGACGCACCCAAGGGCGTTTCGGACAGCGACGCCTACAGCCACTTCTCGTTCGTGCGCACGCTGCAGGACATGTTCCAGCTTGCCGACCCGGCCATCGACAGTTCGTACATGAACCGCTCGAAGTACACCGAGGCCTTCGTCTCGGACAACATCCTGAACCTGCCGGAGTACGCGGGCAGCGCCGACACCCACTTCGACAGCGTGCGGCCGATCAACCACGCGTTCGTGGCACCGGTAAGCTACACGCAGAAGCAGTCGGCCGACGCCGCGCTTTCGCCGCAGACCGGTCCGGACGGCAGCCAGGTCAACGTCTGGTCGCTGAAGCAATGAGGTTGTCCATCGCGACCGCCGCTGCTTTTTTCGGAAGCGCGGCGATTGCGGTGGCGCTGACCGCCTGCGGCGGGGACGGCGGCAGCGGGGGGAACCCCGTTGCCGCCGTCCCCGCCGTGGCGGCTTCCGCGCCAGCCGCTACGGCCCCGGCCGCCAATGCCAGCCACCTGAGCCTCGCTGCCCAGGTGGGCCAGAAAATGTTCTTCGACAAGAGCCTCTCGGGCTCGGGCGCGATGTCGTGCGCGAGCTGCCACGATCCCGGGCATGCCTATGCCCCGGCCAACGACCTGTCGGTGCAGTTCGGCGGCGCCCACATGGACCAGGCCGGCCTGCGCGCGGTGCCCTCGCTGCGGTACAAGGACATCACGCCGCCCTATGCCGACCTGCTCGACAACCCCGACGGCATCAGCGTGCCCGGCCCGGGTGGCGGCCTGACCTGGGACGGTCGCGCCCCGACGCTGGCGGCGCAGGCGCGCATTCCGCTGCTCGACCCGATCGAGATGGCGAACGCAAGCACCGCCGATGTGGTGAAGAAGCTCCAGGCCGCCGACTATGCGCCGTTGATCGCCAAGGCCTTCGGCGACAAGGTGTTCGACGATCAGGACGCTGCCTTCGAAAGCGCGATGAAGGCCCTGCAGGCCTTCCAGCTCGAGGACGAGAGCTTCCACCCGTACAGCAGCAAGTTCGATCTCTACGCGAGCAACAAGATCGGCGGCCAGCTCACGCCGGCCGAAGCGCGCGGCCTCAAGGTGTTCACCAGTCCCGAGACCGGCAACTGCGCTTCGTGCCATTACCAGGGCGCGGGACTCAACGGCAGTTCGGCGCTGTTCACCGACTTCTCGTACGAAGCGATCAGCGTGCCGCGCAACGCGGCCATTCCCGCCAACAAGGACCCGGCCTACTTCGACATGGGCGTGTGCGGCCCGATCCGTACCGATCATCTGCCTGCGGGCGTCGGAGCGGCAGACAGCTTCTGCGGCATGTTCAAGGCGCCGACCCTGCGCAACGTGGCGACGCGTACCTCGTTCTTCCACAACGGGGTGATGCACTCGCTCGCACAGGTCCTGCGCTTCTACAACACGCGCGACACCAATCCCGAAATCTGGTATCCGACCGTGGGCGGCAAGCCCAAGGCGGTCAACGATCCGGGCTTTCCCGACTATGGCCTGATCACCACGCAGTACGTCGGCGGCAAGGTGCGCAAGTACGACGATCTGCCGCGCGCCTACCGGCCCAACATCGACACGCAGATGCCGATGGACGGCCGCCGCGCGGGCTCGAAGCCACCGATGTCCGAGCAGGACCTCGCCGACCTGACCTGTTTCCTCAACACCCTGAGCGACGCCGACACGAAGCCGGCGACGCCGCCTGATCCAGACGCCTGCCTCCATTGATTTCCATGAACGAATTCCTCAAGAAAATTTTCCTGCAGCGCGCCTTCATGCCGGCCGCTGCCGTTGCCACCCTTGGCGCCGCCGTGGCGGCTGTGTTGCTGGCTGGCTGCAGCCATGGACCGCAGGCTGACCTGCAGACCTTCACCGCCGCGATGAACACCTACCTCGCGCAGCGTGGCGACCTGTGCCTGGGCAAGGAGCACTGGCCGATCGACGTGACGCAGCGCGAGATCCGTGCCCATGGACGCAATGCGGTGCAGATGCCGGTCCTGGAACATGTCGGGCTGGTGCGCTCGACCGAAGCCAGCGTCCAGGCCAGCGAGGACCAGCCCGAGTCCGCCGTCACGCGCTACGTGCTGACCGACGAAGGCCAGAAGTACTTCCTGCCGCGCCAGGGCGCGCATGACTTCTGTGCCGCGCGGCTCGCGCTCGACAAGGTCGTGAGCTGGGAACTGCCGAAGGGCGCGAAGGAGGGCGACGAAGCCGTCGTCAGCTACACCTACAAGGTCGACGCTGCGTCCTGGACCGGCGACGCCGACGTGCGGCGCGTGTTCCCCATGGTCGACCGCGTGGTGCGCGGTGCCGGCACCATGCAGCTCAAGCAGGCCTTCCGCCGTACCGAGGCCGGCTGGGTCCCG
This sequence comes from Variovorax sp. 20P10.2.4, assembly GCF_058244205.1. Taxonomy (NCBI): domain Bacteria; kingdom Pseudomonadati; phylum Pseudomonadota; class Betaproteobacteria; order Burkholderiales; family Comamonadaceae; genus Variovorax; species Variovorax sp. 20P10.2.4. The sequence continues at coordinate 11,649 of NZ_JBZAYE010000071.1, read as the reverse complement.
AAGGACGCCTGACGAGCCCTGGCCCATGGAAAGCGTGTTGCGTTTCTCCCCCGCGCTGAGCGACTGGGTGCTGCAGAACCTGAAGCGAGGCTGCACGCCGGCCGAGGTGGTGCGGGCCATGCAGGCGCAGCAGATGCCCGAGTCGGCCGCCCGGACCATCGTCGACGCATTCGTGCTCGCGCTGCGTACCGGCAGCCCTCCGCCGGTCGATAGGGTCGAGGTGGCCGAGCCTTATGCACACGAGGCCTCGCGGCTCGCGCCCGGCCATGTGATCCGGCTCGCGGACCGCACGGTGCGCGTGGCCGCGCGCATGGACCGGCCGGCGATTGCGGTACTTCGCGACGTGATCGATGCCGAGGAGTGCGAGGCGTTGATCGCGATGGCCAGGCCGCGGCTCGCGCCCTCGACCACGGTCGACCCGATGAGCGGACGCGCGCGCAGCGGCGCGCACCGCAGCAGCCTCGGCATGTTCTTCCGCCTGCGCGAGAACCCGCTGGTGGCACGCATCGACGAGCGGCTGGCGGCGCTGATGGGGTTGCCGGTCGATCACGGCGAGGGCCTGCAGATCCTGTACTACCCCGAAGGCACGCAGAGCCTGCCGCACTTCGATTTCCTCGTGCCCTCGAACCCTGCCAACCAGGCCTCGCTGGCGCGCAGCGGCCAGCGCCTGAGCACGCTGGTGAGCTATCTCAACGACGTGGAGGAGGGCGGCGAGACCGTCTTTCCCGAACTGGGCTGGTCGGTCGCGCCGCAGCGCGGCCACGCGGTGTACTTCGAGTACGCCAACCGCCATGGCCAGGTCGACACCGCATCGCTGCATGCCGGCGCGCCGGTGAAGCGCGGGGAGAAATGGGTGGCGACCAAGTGGATGCGCTCGCAGCGCTTCGTGGCGGCCGGCGAAGTCAACCGGCCGTTGCCGGGGAGCTGACCGGCACCGCCACAGGGCTGCGCTCCGCGAACTGCCCGTTCCAATACGGGTAGTAGGGATAGGGCGGCGCGATCGCGCTGGCCGCATCGAGACGTGCCATCTGCGCGTCGCTCAACTGCCAACCGAGCGCGCCGAGGTTCTGCGTCAGCTGTGCCTCGTCGCGCGCACCGATCAGCACGCTGGCCACGGTGGGCCGCTGCAGCAGCCAGTTGAGCGCGATCTGCGCATGGGTCTTGCCCGTCTCCTCGGCCACGATGTCCATGGCATCGACGACGCGGTAGAGGCGCTCGTCGTCCACCGGCGGTGCGAAACCGGCGGTCTCGTGCAGCCGGCTGCCCGCGGGCAGCGGCTGGCCGCGCCGGATCTTGCCCGTGAGGCGGCCCCAGCCCAGCGGGCTCCAGACGATCGCGCCCACGCCCTGGTCCAGGCCCAGCGGCATCAGCTCGAACTCGTAGTCGCGCCCGACCAGCGAGTAGTAGGTCTGGTTCGCCACGTAGCGCTCGAGGCCCAGCCGGTCGGAAGCCGCGAGCGACTTCATCAGCTGCCAGCCCGAGAAGTTCGACATGCCGATGTAGCGCACCTTGCCCGATTTCACGAGCGCGTCGAGCGTGCCCAGCACCTGCTCGACCGGCGTCATCGCGTCGAAGGCGTGCAACTGCAGGATGTCGATGTAGTCGGTGCCCAGCCGCTTGAGCGCAGCCTCGGTCGCGCCCACCAGGTGGTGGCGCGAGGCGCCGACCTGGTTCGGGCCGTCGCCCGCGCGCAGCGAGAGCTTGGTCGAGACGATGGCCTTGTCGCGCCGGCCCTTGAGCGCGGCGCCGAGGATCGTCTCGGAGGCACCGTTCGAATAGACGTCGGCGGTGTCGAACAGGTTCACGCCGGCGTCGAGCGCGATGTCGACGATGCGGCGCGCGCCGTCGGTGCCGGTGTTGCCCCAGGCGCTGAACAGCGGACCCTGTCCGCCGAAGGTGCCGGCGCCGAAACCGAGGGCGGGCACCTTGAAGCCCGAGCGGCCGAGAAAGCGTTGTTCCATGAGAACTTCTCCGTTGTTTGAATGGGGGGATGGATCAGGCGCGCACCGAGGCGCAGTCGCCCGGCAGGGTGCGGTCGCCGCGGCGGTCGAGCGCGCGGCTCCACAGCGCGATCGCGAGGCCCGCCACGGTCAGCAGCGCGGCGGCCCAGCCCAGCGCGCGCAGGCCCGGGCCATGGTCGATCACCACGCCGCCGGCCCAGGCGCCGAGCGCATTGCCGAGGTTGAAGGCCGCGATGTTGAGGCTCGAGGCCAGGTTCTGGCCGGCGCCCGAAGCCTTCTCGAGCACGCGCAGTTGCATCGGCGCCACCGTGGCGAACGAGGCCACGCCGAGCAGGCCGACGAAGACCACGGCGGCGATCGGCGTGCCGATGGCGAACTGCATGGTGCCGAGCACCACCGCGAGCACGGCCAGCGTGCCGAGCACCGCGGGCATCACGGCGCGGTCGGCTAGCCGGCCGCCGAGGATGTTGCCCACGGCCAGGCCGCCGCCGAACACCAGCAGGATCGGCGACACGGCCGATTCCGACAGGCCCGTGACCTGGGTCAGCAGCGGCTGGATGTAGGTGAAGACGGCGAACACGCCGGCGAAGCCGAGCACGGTCATCGCCAGGCCCAGCAGCACCTGGGGCCGGGCCAGCACGGCGATCTCCTCGCGCAGCGGCGCGGGCCTGGCCTCGCCCTCGACGCGCGGCACGAACACGGCCAGCACCGCAAGCGCCGCCACGCCGATCAGCGCCACGGCCCAGAAGGCCGCGCGCCAGCCGAAGTGCAGGCCCAGCCAGGCGCCGAAGGGCACGCCCAGCAGGGTGGCGGCAGTCAGGCCGGTGAACATGATGGCGATGGCCGAGGCGCGACGCTCGGGCGCCACCAGGCCGGTGGCCACCACCGAGCCGACGCCGAAGAAGGTGCCGTGCGCGAGCGAGGTGATGACGCGCGCGCCCATCAGCAGCTCGTAGTTGGGCGCCAGCGCGCAGGCGATGTTGCCGAGCGTGAAGATCGCCATCAGCGCCAGCAGCACGGTCTTGCGCGGCAGCCGGCGGGTGGCGATGGTGAGCAGCGGCGCGCCGACCGCGACCCCGAGCGCATAGCCCGAGATCAGCAGGCCGGCGGCCGTGATCGAAACCTGGAGATCGGTCGAGACCTGCATCAGCAGGCCCATGATGACGAATTCGGTGGTGCCTATTCCGAAGGCACCGGCGGTGAGGGCGAGTAGAGCGATGGGCATGATGCCCTGTACTGTGCGGACGAAGTCCCTCGTTGACTAGAATGCCGCCGGTCAACGCACTTGTGAATTCAACTCACAAGCCGAATCCACCGGAGAACACGCCATGCCGCGCATCGAGGTCAACCGTTCGGGCGAGATGGAGGCCTTCGTGCAGGTGGTCGACGCGGGCGGCTTCTCGGCTGCCGCGCGGCTGCTGGGCATGACGCCCTCGGCCGTCAGCAAGCTGGTGGCGCGGCTCGAGGCGCGGCTGGGCATCCAGCTCGTGCACCGCTCCACGCGCAAGCTGCAGCTCACGCCCGAGGGCCTGCATTTCTACGAGCGCAGCCACCGCGTGCTGGCCGACATGGACGAGGCCGAGCGCTGCGCGGCCGCCGGTGCCGCGCCGCGCGGGCGGGTCAGCATCAATGCCAGCGTGTCCTTCGGCCACCACATGCTGGTGCCGCTGGTGCCGAAGCTGATCGAGCAGCATCCGCAGATCACGCTCGACATCGCGCTGACCGACCGCATCGTCGACCTGATGGACGAGCGCGCCGACATCGCGATCCGCTGGGGCCAACTGCCGGCCTCCGACCTGGTGGCGCGGCGCATCGGCGACACCAGCCAGACCATCCTGGCCGCGCCGTCCTACCTCGCGAAGTACGGCACGCCGCGCACGCCGCAGGAACTCGAGGCGCACAGCCGCCTGGGCTGGACCTACCGGCGCAGCGCGCCCGATTGGCCGTTCCGCATCGATGGCCGGACGATCCTGCTGCCGGTGGCCGGCCCGGTGCGCGCGGGCGATGGCGAGACCCTGCGCCACCTCGCGATCGCGGGCGCGGGCATCACGCGGCTGTCGCTCTATCACACGCAGCACGACATCGACGCGGGCCGGCTCGTGCCGCTGCTCGAGGAGTTCAACCCGAACGAGGTGGAGCCGATCCACGCGGTCTACATCGGCAAGGCCGGCACCCTGCCGGCGCGGGTGCGCGCGGTGCTCGACTTCCTCGTGGCCTGCTCGGGCGTGGGCGGCGGGCGCTACACGCGCAGCCGCACGGCGCCGATGCCGGGGAAGTCGGCCGTCACCTGATCGCCGCGCGCGCAGGGCAGCAGGCCGATCCACGAGCCCGTGGTGACCACCGTGCCGGCCGGCACGGCCTGGCCATGGCGCGTGAGATGGCGCAGCCAGATCGGCAGCAGCCAGGCTGGATCGCCGAGCGGATGGCTGCCTTCGCGCACCACCGTGTCGGCGTTGCCGATCTTGGTTTCGCAGCGCTGCGAGGCCCAGTCGATGGCGGCGAAGGGCCGCCATTCGCCGAGCACCAGCGCGCCGTGCACCTGCGAGTCGGCCAGCCGCAGCAACGGCGTGGCGGCCTCGCGGTCTTGCCAGCGCGCATCGCAGACCTCGATGGAGACGGTCATGGCATCGACCAGCGCGGCCGCGTCTTCATGCGCGAGCGAGGCGGCCAGCGCCGGCGTGACCTCGCGGCCCAGGCGCAGCGCGATCTCGGCCTCGATGCCGGGCTGGTGGAACACGAGGTCGGAACAATCGGCCGGGCTCTGGCGCACGCCGGCGGGCGGCAGCGGCGCATGCGTGAGCGTCGCAGTGCGCGAGCCGCCGCCGGACTTCCAGCAGCCGGGCAGAGTGCCCGCGTCGAACCAGCCGAGTGCCGCGGCCACCGCGTCCTGCACCGCATAGGCCTCGGCGGGCTCGTGCAGCGTGTCGAGCCAGGGCACGGCATCGAGCGTGCGGTCGGCGCGGCGCGCGGCGACAAGGGCGTCGGCCAGCGCGGAAAGAGAAGGGGGCAGGGTGGTCGTGTGTGCGTTCATGCCGCCGATCTTCTCAAGATTCGACGCGCACGTTGCCGTCCTTCACCACCTTGGCCCATTTGGCGATCTCGGTGTGGATGAACTGCCTGAACTTGTCCTGCGAGCCGCCGCCGTCCTCGGCGCCGTAGGTGTCGAGCTTCTCCTGCACGTCGGGCATGGCCAGCACGGCATTGACGTCGCGGTTGACCTTCTGCGCGATCGGCGCCGGCAGCTTGCCCGGGCCCGCGAGGCCGTACCAGGTGGTGGCCTCGAAGCCCTGGAAGCCCTGTTCCTGCATGGTCGGCACGTTCGGGTGGCCCTTGGCGCGCTGGGTGCGCGTCTGCGCCACCGCGAGCACGCGGCCGCTCTTCACGTGCGGCGTGGCCGCGGTCATGGTCTCGAAGCTGTACTGGATCTGCCCGCCCATCAGGTCGGCCAGCAGCGGCCCGCTGCCCTTGTAGGGCACGTGCAGCGCATCGACGCCGGCCTGCAGCTTGAACATCTCGAGCGCCAGGTGCTGCGCCGAACCCGCGCCGGCCGAGCCGAAGCTCAGCGTGCCGGGCGCGGCCTTGCAGGCGGCCACGATGTCCTTCACCGTGAGCGCCTTCTGCGCCGGGCTCGCGATCAGCAGGTTGGGCGTGACGCCCACCAGCACGATCGGCACGAAGTCGCGCTCCACGCTGTAGCGCAGCTTGGGCTGCAGGCTGGGCGCGAGCGCATGGCTGTTGATGTGGGCCATCAGCAGCGTGCTGCCGTCGCTGGGCTGCTGCGCCACGTAGTCGGCCGCGAGCACGCCGGCCACGCCGGCCTTGTTCTCGACGATCACCTGCTGGTTCCACATCACGGTGAGCTTCTGCGCCACCACGCGCGCCAGCGCATCGGTGCCGCCGCCCGGCGGGAAGCCCACCACGATGCGCACCGGCGCGTTGGGCCAGTCCTGCGCGAACAGCCGGGGCACGCCCAGCGTGGCGGCCGCGGCGGTCGCGGCCTGGATCAGGGAACGTCGTTGCATCGTGCTTGTCTCCGTGGATGGATGGGGGTGTCGGATGCGGGGCGGGAAGGGCGCATGTCCGTGCGGCCCTCGCGCCGAGGCCGCCGCGCCGTTCGAGCGGCGCGCTGCGGCCTGGAATCGATCGAGGCTCCCTGTGTCGCTAGGCGGCCTTCTTCAGCGCCACCGGCGCGGCCGCATGACTCGCGAAATGGTCCATCGCCGCCTGCACGCCGCTGCCCGCGAGCTTGATGCCGGTGAGCTTCATGCCCATCTCGACACCCGCGACCATGGCCACCAGCGTGAGGTCGTTGCTGTCGCCGAGATGGCCCATGCGGAACATGCGGCCCTTGAGCTTGCCCAGGCCCGTGCCCAGCGAGAGGTCGAAGCGCTGGTGGATCAGCCGGCGCAGCGCATCGGCATCGACGCCCTCGGGCGTGATCACGCCCGTGAGCACCGGCGAATAGACGGCCGGGTCGGCGCACTGGATCGGCAGGCCCCAGGCCTGGACCGCGGCGCGCACGCCCGCGGCCCAGCGGCGGTGGCGCGCGAACACGTTGTCCAGCCCTTCGCCCAGCAGCATGTCGAGCGATTCCGAGAGGCCGTAGAGCAGGTTGGTGTTGGGCGTGTAGGGCCAGTAGCCGTCCTTGTTCATCTCGACGATCTCGTCCCAGGCCCAGAAGGCCTTGGGCAGCTTCGCGCTCTTCGATGCCTCGAGCGCACGCGGCGAGAGCGCGTTGAAGCTGATGCCCGGCGGCAGCATCAGGCCCTTCTGCGAGCCGCTGACGGTGACGTCCACGCCCCATTCGTCATGGCGGAAGTCGGCGCTCGCGAGGCCCGAGATGCTGTCGACCATCAGCAGGGCCGGATGGCCGGCCGCATCGATGGCCTGGCGCACCGCGGCGATGTCGGAGGTGACGCCGGTCGAGGTCTCGTTGTGCACCACGCACACGGCCTTGATCTTCTTCTCGGTGTCCTTGCGCAGTCGTGCCTCGATCAGCTCGGCCTGCACGCCGCGGCGCCAGCTCGGCGCGTTCGGCAACTGGTCGTCGCTGCCCGCATAGGCGAGAAACTCGGTCGACACGCCCAGGCGCGTGGCCATCTTCTGCCACAGCGAGGCGAAGTGGCCGGTCTCGTACATCAGCACGTGGTCGCCCGGGCTCAGCGTGTTGGCGAGCGCGGCCTCCCAGGCGCCGGTGCCCGAGGCCGGGTAGATCGCGACCGGGTGCTTCGTCTTGAAGATCTGCTGGATGCCGCCGAGCACCTTCAGGCCCAGCGTGCCGAACTCGGGCCCGCGGTGGTCGATGGTGGGCAGGCTCATGGCCCGCAGGATGCGGTCGGGCACCGGGCTGGGGCCGGGGATCTGGAGGAAGTGACGGCCGGTGGGATGGAGGTCGAGTTGCAGCATGGCGGGTCCTTTCGCCGCCAGTTTTGCATTCAAAATTCATTTTGTTCTGCTGGTTTACCCTGAAATTCAAGGGTTGTGGGTGTTCTTTTTTGCATTCAAAATGCAATCACGAGGCCGAAAGAACGCATCCCATGACCGCCGAAATCATCGAAATCTCCCGTCTCGCGCTGCACGACCAGGTCGCGGCGCGGCTGCGCACCATGCTGGTCGAAGGCCTGATCGCGCCGGGCGCCAAGCTCAACGAGCGCGAGCTCTGCCTGCAACTGCGCGTCTCGCGCACGCCGCTGCGCGAGGCGATCAAGCTGCTCGCGGCCGAGGGCCTGGTCGACCTGCTGCCCAACCGCGGCGCGGTGGCGGTGAAGCTGACCGAGGCCGACGTGATCGACACCTTCGAGGTGCTGTCCATGCTCGAGGGCATGTCGGGCGAACTGGCCGCGCGCCGCATCACCGAGGAGCAGCTGTCCGAGGTGCGCGCGCTGCACTACGAGATGCTGGCCTGCTATGCGCGCCACGACCTCTCGGGCTACTACCGGCTCAATGCGCGCATCCATTCGGCGATCAACGAGGCCGCGGGCAACCCGGTGCTGTCGAACACCTACCGCTCGATCAATGCGCGCGTGCAGTCGCTGCGCTTTCGCACCAACCAGAACGAGGCCAAGTGGAAGAGCGCCGTGGCCGAGCACGAACAGATGATCGAGGCACTGGCCGCGCGCGATGCCGCCGCCATGCGCAAGGTGCTGGTGGCGCACGTGCTGCGCAAGCGCGACACCGTGCTCGAGTTGCTGCGCGAGGGCGAGATCTATCCGCCCGCGAAGAAGACCCGTTCCAAGGCGCCCTGAGCGCGCTTTCCCCCCAAAAAGAAAACCCACGATGCTCATCGAACCCGCCAGCCGCATCCAGCCCGCTGGAACCGTCCTGCCACCCAACGACACCTGCGAGGCGCTCGCGCGCCGCCTGCGCGCCGAGACGCAAGGGGAGGTGCTGTTCGACGCCGGTTCGCGCGGCCGCTACGCCACCGACGCCTCGATCTACCAGATCACGCCGGTCGGCGCCTTCGTGCCGAAGACCGAGCGCGACATCGCCACCGCCATCGACGTGGCGCGCGACCTCAAGGTGCCGGTGCTCGCGCGCGGCGGCGGCACCAGCCAGTGCGGCCAGACCACGGGCGCGGCGCTGGTGATCGACAACAGCAAGCATTTCCGGCGCGTGCTCGACCTGGACCTCGAAGCCGGCACCGCCACCGTCGAGCCCGGACTCGTGCTCGACCACCTCAATGCGCAGCTCAAGCCGCATGGGCTCTGGTATCCGGTCGACGTGTCGACCAGCGCCCAGGCCACCTTGGGCGGCATGGCCGGCAACAACTCCTGCGGCTCGCGCTCCATCGCCTACGGCAACATGGTGCACAACGTGCTCGGCGCGAGCGCCTGGCTGTCGAGCGGCGAACTGGTGGACTTCGGGCCCGTGGGCACGCTGGGCGTGCGCGCCGCGGGCATCGCGCAGTTCGTGCGTGGCCTCGCGCGCCAGCACCGCGAGGCGATCGCGGCGAACTGGCCCAAGGTGATGCGCCGCGTGGCCGGCTACAACCTCGACATCTTCGACAACCAGAGCGAGAAGCCCTACACGGCCGACGGCAGCGTGAACCTCGCGCACCTGCTGATCGGCGCCGAGGGCACGCTGGCCTACACGCGCAGCCTCACGCTCAAGCTGGCGCCGCTGCCGCGCGCCAAGGTGCTGGGCATCGTCAACTTCCCGACCTTCCATGCGGCCATGGATGCCGCGCAGCACATCGTCAAGCTCGAACCCACCGCGGTCGAGCTGGTCGACCGCACGATGATCGAGCTGAGCCTCGCGAACCCGGCCTTCAAGCCCACGGTGCAGACCGCGCTGATCGGCAAGCCGGCCGCGATCCTGCTGGTGGAGTTCTCGGGCGCCGAGAAGGCGCCGCTGTTGCAGGCGCTGGCTCGACTGGTGGAACTGATGGGCGACCTGGGCCTGCCGGGCAGCGTGGTCGAGATGCCCGACGAGGCGCGCCAGAAGAACCTCTGGGAAGTGCGCAAGGCCGGCCTCAACATCATGATGAGCCTCAAGGGCGACGGCAAGCCGGTGAGCTTCATCGAGGACTGCGCCGTGCCGCTCGAACACCTGGCCGAATACACCGACGCGCTCACCGAGGTGTTCGCGCGCCACGGTTCGCGCGGCACCTGGTATGCGCATGCCTCGGTCGGCACCCTGCACGTGCGGCCGATCCTCGACATGCGCGCTGATGGCGGGGCCAAGATGCGCGCCATCGCCGAGGAGGCCTCGGCGCTGGTGCGCAAGTACAAGGGCGCCTTCAGCGGCGAGCACGGCGACGGCCTGTGCCGCGGCGAATGGATCGAGTGGCAATTCGGGCCCGCGATCAACGAGGCCTTCCGCGCGATCAAGCACAAGCTCGATCCCATCGGCCTGTTCAACCCCGGCAAGATCATCGACCCGCCGCGCATGGACGACGGCGCGCTGTTCCGCTTCGCGCCGCCGACCGCGCCGAAGCCCTATCGCCGCATCGAGCTCAAGCCGGTGCTCGACTGGTCGGCCTGGAACGTGAATGCCGACCCGGTGACCGAGCAGACCTCCGCGCCCGGCACCGGCGGCGACAGCACCGGCGGCCTGGCCAAGGCGGTCGAGATGTGCAACAACAACGGCCACTGCCGCAAGTTCGACGCCGGCACCATGTGCCCGAGCTATCGCGTCACGCGCGACGAGCAGCACCTCACGCGCGGCCGCGCCAACACGCTGCGGCTGGCGCTGTCGGGCCAGCTCGGCCCCGATGCCTTCACCGGCGAGGCCCTGCACGAGACCATGGACCTGTGCGTGGGCTGCAAGGGCTGCAAGCGCGACTGCCCGACCGGCGTGGACATGGCGAAGATGAAGATCGAGTTCCTGGCCCACTACAAGCGGCGCCATGGCCACACGCTCAAGGACCGGCTGGTGGCGCAGTTGCCCGACTACGCGCACCGCGCGAGCCGGCTGCCGTGGCTCCTGAACCTGCGCAACAGCATGCCGGGCGCCGCCTGGCTCGGCGAGAAGCTGCTGGGCTTCTCGGCCAGGCGCTCGCTGCCGGCCTGGCGCAGCGACACCTTCTGGCGCGCCAAGGACGGCGAGCCCGGCCTGTTCGCCGACCGTGACACGGTGCTGGCGATCGCGCGGCGCGGCGGCAAGGCCGCGGTGCTGTTCGTCGACACCTTCAACGGCACCTTCGAGAGCGAGAACGCGCTCGCGGCCGCGCGCGTGCTGCAGGCCGCGGGCTATGTGCTGCACACGGTCGAGAAGCGCGGCGCGCACCACTGCTGCGGCCGCACCTACCTGGCCAGCGGCATGGTCGACGAAGCCAAGCGCAAGGCCGAGGCCCTGATCGATGCCTTGCTGCCGCTGGCACGCGCGGGCGTGCCGGTGGTGGGCCTCGAGCCCTCGTGCCTGCTCACGCTGCGCGACGAGACCCTGGTGATGGGCTTCGGCGAGAAGGCCGAGACCGTGGCGAAGCAGGCGCTGCTGTTCGAGGAGTTCGTCGCGCGCGAGGTCCGCGCCGGCCGTTTCGAGCTCGCGCTCAAGCCGGCCGAGGCGCCGATCCTGCTGCACGGCCATTGCCACCAGAAGGCCTTCGGCGCGGTGAGCCCCGTGCTCGAGGTGCTGAAGCTGATCCCGGGCGCCGCGCCCGAACTGATCGAGAGCTCGTGCTGCGGCATGGCCGGCAGCTTCGGCTACGAGGCCAGCCACTACGAGGTCTCGATGCGCATGGCCGAAGCCAGCCTGCTGCCCGCGATCCGCGCCAGGCCCGGTGCCATCGTGGTGGCCGATGGCACGAGCTGCCGGCACCAGATCGCCGATGGCGCGCAGCGCGAGGCGGTGCACGTGGCGGTGCTGCTCGAGCGGCTGCTGGTGCACGCGGACGCCGGGGTGCACTGAGCGGCCGATTCACGCGCGACAGCGCGGCGGCGCGGCCTGCCGCAGAATGGTGCATCCCCAGCGCACCGCCCGATGTCGACCACCCTGACTTCCTCCGCCCCCGTGCCGCCCACCTTGCGGCTGGCCTTCGCCCTGTCGATGGGCGCGGCCGTCTCGCTCGGCATCACGCGCTTCGCCTATGCGCTGCTGCTGCCGCCGATGCGCGACGACCTCGGCTGGAGCTATGCGCTCGCGGGCGGCATGAACACCGCCAACGCGGTCGGCTACCTGGTCGGCGCGCTGGTCACGCCGGCGCTGATGCGGCGCTTCGGCGTGAGCCGGCTGCTGGTGGTGGGCGCGG
>NZ_JBZAYE010000709.1:0-3529 GCF_058244205.1 Variovorax sp. 20P10.2.4 | reverse complement strand
GAGCGCTCCGCAGCCGGCCGCCAATGGCCGCGCGCTGCCGAAGGTCCAGTCCTTCGAGCTGCCGCTCGACGAGCTCGCGCAGATCGCGCAAAGCTCGGGCCTGCAGTGGGTCAACTCCGACGCCGAACGCATCGCGCAGGCGCGCGCCGCGATCGCCGCCGAGCCGAAGCCGGTCCACGTGCCGCGCGAGCGCCCGCCGGTGATCGTGCTCGACGAAGGCCCGCTGGTGCTGGTCGAAACCCGCCGCGAACTGGCCGCGATGACGCTGCCGTTCGAGCAACCGGCTGGCGAAGCGCAGCCGGAGCAGCGCACGCTCTGAGCATCCGCTCGAGTGCAATGAAGACGGCGCCCTCGGGCGCCGTTTTTCATGGGGCCGGCGCCACCAGCCCCGGCATCTCAAGGATCAGCTGCCCGAAGCGGCAGGCACAGGGCGTGTGGCCGTTCTCGCTCCAGATCAGCGAGAAGTCCACGCTCGGCAAGGGCCGCAGCCCATAGCGGCCGTCGACGATCTTCATGCCCGGCTCCACGTCCTCGCGCGTGATCACCGTCGCCGCGAGCCCCGCGAGCACCGCCGCGCGAATGCCCTGCGGGCTGGCCGAGGTGAACACCACGTGCCAGTCGATCGGCGCGAGGTCGAGCGCCGCGCCGGCCACCTGCCGGTAGACGCAGGGCTTCGGAAAGAAGGCCAGCGGCAGCGAGCCTCCTTTGGGCGGCTCGAAGGTCTCGGCCGCGGCCCAGACCAGCTGCGTGCGCCGCAGCCGCGTGCCCTCCTCCACCTCGGGCGGCGACATCACGACCGCGAGGTCGAGCTCGCCGGCCTTGATCGCCGCGCGCAGGTCGACGTGCATGCTCACGCAGACCTCCATGCGAACCGACGGAAAGGCGCGCGCGAACTGCGACAGCAGCGGCGCCAGGCGCTCGCCCAGGAAGTTGTCGGGCGCGCCGAAGCGCACCACGCCCGAGATCGGCGAAGGCTGGAAGCGCTGCGTCATGGCGTCGAGCGTCGTCAGGATCTGCTCGGCATAGCGCAGGAAATCCTCGCCGTCCTCCGTCACCGTGAGGCGGCGCGTCGTGCGGTGCAGCAGCGCGCGGCCCACCTGCTCCTCGAGCCGGCGGATCTGGTGGCTGATGGCCGACTGCGTCAGGTGCAGGCGCTGCGCGGCGCGCGTGAAGCTGCCGGTCTCCTTCACGGCCACGAAGGCGCGCAGCAGGGTGGGATCGAAGTCCATGGCGGGGTGGGCAGGTCGTTTGAGTAGTGATGGAGATTAATGAATCTCACGAAATTAAATCATTTTCCTCATGAAGACCCTTTACCCAGAATTGCGCTCCTCGCGGCCGGCCTCCTCGCCGCGCCACGCCAACCGGACGCCCCATGACCCTCTCACCCACCGCACGCAACCGCCTCGCGCTGGTCGCCCTCTGCCTCGTCGCCGCGATGTTCGGCCTCGAGATCTCCAGCATTCCCGTGATCCTGCCCACGCTCGAGAAGACGCTGCACGCCGACTTCGAGGCCATGCAATGGATCATGAATGCCTACACCATCGCCTGCACCACGGTGCTGATGGCGGCCGGCACGCTGGCCGACCGCTACGGCCGCAAGCGCGTGCTGGCGATCAGCCTGCTGCTGTTCGGCCTCACCTCGCTGGTCTGCGGCCTGGCGCCGAGCGCGCCGCTGCTGATCGGCGCGCGCTTCCTGCAGGGCCTGAGCGGCGGCACCATGCTGATCTGCCAGATCGCCATTCTTTCGCATCAATTCCAGGAGGGCCGCGAACGCAGCCGGGCCTTCGCGATCTGGGGCGTGGTGTTCGGCGTCGGCCTGGGCTTCGGGCCGATCGTCGGCGGCGCGATCGCCGCGCTGTGGCGCTGGGAATGGGTGTTCCTGGTCCATGCACCGTTGGCCGCCATCGTCTGGCTGTTGGCGGCCGTCAGCGTCGGCGAGTCACGCGACCCCGAGGCGAAACGGCTCGACCTCGCGGGCATCGTCACGCTGTCGCTCGCGGTGCTCGGCCTCACGGGCTACATCACGCAGGGGCCCGGGCTCGGTTTCGCGAGCGCGGCGGGCCTGGCCCTGCTCGGCGCCTCGGCCGCGAGCTTTGCCGCCTTCGTCGCGATCGAGCGAAGGCGCACCCATCCGATGTTCGACTTCTCGGTGTTCCGCATCCGCGCGTTCTCGGGCGCGATCCTCGGCTCGGTCGGCATGAACTTCAGCTTCTGGCCCTTCATGATCTACCTGCCGTTCTACTTCCAGGCCGGCCTGGGCTACGACGCGGTGCAGGCCGGCACGGCGCTGCTGGCCTACACGCTGCCTACCCTGGTCGCGCCGCCGCTGGGCGAGCGGCTCGCGGCGCGCTTTCGCGCCGGCGTCGTGATCCCGGCCGGCCTGTTCGCCATCGGTGCGGGCTTCCTGCTGATGCGCTGGGGCAGCGGCGTCGCCGAGGCGAGCTGGCTCACGCTGCTGCCGGGCTGCCTGCTGGCGGGTCTCGGCCTGGGCGTGATCAACACGCCGGTGACCAACACCACCACCGGCTCGGTGCCCGCGAGCCGCGCCGGCATGGCCTCGGGCATCGACATGAGCGCGCGGCTCATCACGCTGGCGGTCAACATCGCGCTGATGGGCTTCCTGCTGCTCGCGGGCATCGGGGCCGCGCTGCGCCGCGCGCTACCGGAACTGGCGCCGTCGCTGCCCGCACTCGCCGAACGGATCGCGGCCGGCCACCTCGCGACGCTGCACCAGGAGTTTCCTGCGCTGGCTGCGCTCGATCCTTCGGGCGCGATCGCCCACGGCGCACTGCTGCAGGGCTTCGGCGGGGTGATGCTCTACGGCGCGCTCGGCGTGTGGGTGCTCGCGGCGCTGAGCGCGCTGGCCTTCCACGGCGGGAGCAGGCAGCCCACGGTCGCCTGCGCCTCGCGGCCCTGAGCTAGCGCAGCGAGACCGGGTGGTTCTCGATCTGCGCCGCGTTGCGCCAGGCCAGCGCGGCCTGCTCGGCATCGCCGCGGTCCTCGGCCAGTTGCGCGAGCGCGAGCCAGGCACGGCGGTAGAGCTCGGGGTCCTGCAGCCCCATGCCGGCCTGCGACAGCAGCTGCTGCGCCTTGCCCCAGAGCTGGCGCTTCATGCAGGCCATGCCCGCGAGGTACTGCAGATTGGCATCGCGCGGGTTGTTGCGCTGCGCGCTCTCGATGCGCGCGAGCCAGTCGGCATCGACCGAGTCGAGCCCCGCCTCGAGCGCCAGCGCGAGCTTGACGCGCAGCGCATCGCCGAGGCCGCGCGGCAGCGACACCATGCGCTCCCAGGCCGGCAGCAGCCAGTTGCGCGCCACCGGCAGGTCGCCCTTGAGCAGCACCATGCGCTGCGCGGCATGGATCGCGACCTCGGGCATCTCGCGCTCGACCGTCTCGAGTTCGGACCAGGCGCGCAGCAGCTGCGCCGGATCGTGCGCACCCGACAGCAGCTCGGTCGCGAGCCCGCGCACGATGCTCTGAGCGGCGGCCTCCGAGAAGGCGCGGTGCTTGGCCAGCAACCGCGCGGTCT
>NZ_JBZAYE010000708.1:0-3533 GCF_058244205.1 Variovorax sp. 20P10.2.4 | reverse complement strand
GCCGGCGCAGCAGGCGCGCACCCGACAGCCATGCGGCGCGCCGCACCATGCAGCCCACGGCGCTGATGCGCTCGCGCTCGGCGAGCACGAGCGCCGCTTCGTTGATCGCATGCCCCATGCCGAAGTCGTCGACGCAGATGCAGATCGAGCGCGGGCCCTCGGCAGTGGCCTCGCGTGGCGATGGGCTCATGGCTGCGCGTCCGCGTTCGGGGCCGCCTCGGGAATGCCCGCGCAGTGCGACCCGCGCCGCGTGGCGCCGTCATGGCGCCACACCGCCAGCCGGTCGTTGACCGCCACCAGCTTCGTGCCCGCGAGCCATGGATGCGCGAGCTGCGAATTGTTCGGCCCCACCAGCCAGGTGGTGCGGGGCGCGCACAGGATCGCGGGCAGCTGCGAGGCATCGACCAGCAGCCGCGAGGCCCGGGCCTTGTCGAAGCGCGCCGCATCCGCGAGCTCCTTGCGCCAGTCGTCGCGCTCCGGTTGCTGCTTCCAGTCGCCGAGCACCATCACCGGCGCGCGCAACTGCCAGTAGAAGGGAATCTCGTAGACGTAGCTGTCGAGCATCAGCACCTGGTCGCCGGGCCCGATGCGCTCGTCCGCCGGCAGGCGCAATCGCGCGCCCGGCGGCGGCATCGCGACCAGCGTGCCCACGCCCGCGAGGCACAGCGCCATCGCCGCGGCGGCGGCCGCCTTCAGGCCTCGTCCTTCGCGCATCGGGCCGCTGGCCAGGATGCGCCGCGCCACCAGAAAAGCCAGCGGCGCGAGCACGGGCAGCACATAGCCGACGAGCTTGGAGCGTGGCAGCGAGAAGAAGACCACGATGACGATCAGCCAGACCCCCATCAGCCGGTCGATGTCGCGCGTGGTGGTGCCGATGTCCGGCGCCGCGTTCTTGTGGCGCGGCAACAGCAGGCCGATCGACCACGGCAGGGTCAGCGCGGCCAACACCGGCAGATAGAACCAGAACGGCTGCTCGTTGTTGAAGCCGCTCGAGGCGAAGCGCCGGAAGTGCTGCGTGATCACGAAGTAGTCGAAGAAGTCCGGGTACGCGCGCTGCATCGCCACGAACCAGGGCGCCGCGAGCGCGAGCAGCAGCACCCAGCCGGGCAACCAGCGGCACAGCCGCCACAGCGTGCCCAGCCGTCGCGTCCAGGCGCACCAGGCGAGCAGCACCAGGAACGGCAGCAGCAGGCCGATCAGCCCCTTGGCGAGCAGCCCGGCCGCGGCGCAGGCATGCGCCCCCGCCAGCGCACCACGCCATGGCTGCGCCTCGTCGTGAGCCAGCACCGCCCAGGCCGCGAGCAGCACCGTCGCCGAGATGCAGCCGGCCACCAGCATGTCGAGGTTCGCGAACTGCGCGCCGAGGAAGAAATACGGCATGGTGGCGAGCACCACCGTCGACCACAGCGCGAGCCGGTCGTCGGTCCAGCGCCGCAGGAAGGCGAACAGCGCGATGCCGGCGGCGCTGGCGCCCAGCACCGAGGGCAGCCGCGCGGCCCATTCGATCGGCCCTGCCACGCCCATCGCCGCGGCGCCGATCCAGTAGAACAGCGGCGGCTTGTGGAAGAAGGGCAGGCCGTCGAGCCGCGGCACCAGCCAGTCGCCCGAATGCAGCATGGCGAGCGCGACGCCCACGTAGCGGCCTTCGTCGGGCGCCATCAGCGAGCGGGCTCCCGAGGTCGCCAGCAGCCATGCGACCAGCACCACACCGACCCAGAAAACACGTGTCTGCCCTGGCGTATCCGCTCTCATGAACCCTCCGTGGCGAGACCGCCGCCACGCTCGCCACGCACCACGTACAGCGGCCGCCCCTTCGACTCCTCGTAGATCCGCGCGATGTACTCGCCGAGGATGCCGGTGGAGATCAGCTGGATGCCGATGAAGAACATCAGGCTCACGACGATCGTGGTCCAGCCCGAGACCGCATTGCCGAACAGCAGCCGTTCGGCGCACAGGTAAAGGCCATAGGCGAAGGCCGGCAGCGCGATCGCGAGGCCCGCCACGCTCACCATGCGCAGCGGCCAGGTGGTGAAGGCGGTGAGCCCGTCGAGCGCCAGCAGCACGAGGCGGCGCATGTTGAAACTGGAGCGGCCCTCGGCGCGCGGCGCCGGCGTGTAGGGCAGCGCCACGGCGCGAAAGCCGACCCAGGCGTACAGGCCCTTCATGAAGCGGCCGCGCTCGGGCAGGCGCATCAGCGCATCGACCACCTTGCGGTCCATCAGCCGGAAGTCGCCCGCGTCCTCGGGCACCGCGAAGCGGTCCGAGGCATTGAGCAACCGATAGAAGAGCCGGCTGCCGAGCCGCTTGACGGGGCTCTCGTCGTCGCGCCGCTCGCGCACGGCATAGACCACCTCCGCGCCGGCGCGCCACTGCGCGAGCATCGTGCGGACCAGCTCGGGCGGATGCTGCAGGTCGCCGTCGAGCAGCACCACCACGTCGCCCACGGCCGCGGCCAGCCCCGCGGTCAGCGCGGCCTCCTTGCCGAAATTGCGCGACAGCGAGATGCAGCGGAAGCCGGGCAGTTCGCACCAGGCATCGACCACCGCGGCCGTGTCGTCGGTGCTGCCGTCGTCGACGATCACGATCTCCCAACTCATGTGCGTGGACCAGAGGATGTCCTCCAGCAGCGGCAGCAGCCGGCGCAGGTTCGGGCCTTCGTTGAAGCAGGGGATCACGCAGGAGAGGCTGAGCGCTCGCCCTTCGGAGGGCGTGGGCGCCGACAGGGACGCCGCTACCGCTTCGACCGCTGCTACCGCTTCGGGCGCGCGGCGCAAGAATGTCTGCGCGTTCACGGCATCCTCCACGTGGCCGGAGCCGCGCCTTCGGCGGGCAGGAGCCGGCGCGCGAGCCGCAGCGCGATGGCGAGCGCACCCGCGAGCACCGCGCCCAGGACGAGGCCCGCGGCGATGTCGATCGGGAAATGCACGCCCACGTAGATGCGCGCCCAGCCCGTGACGATGGCCGAGGCCAGCAGCGCGAGGCCGACACGGCGCAGGCTCGGGCGCAGCAGGCAGGCCACGGCCACGAGGAACATCACGCTCGCATGCGTGCTGGGCAGCGAGCCGCGGCCCGCATGCTCGATGTAGGCCTGGGCCAGGCCCAGCACGAAGGGGCGCGGCTGGTCCAGGCGCAACGCGATGGCATGGGACAGCATGGCGCAGGGCCCGGCGGCCGCGAGCACGATCCACAGGTAGGCCCGGTCGGCCGCTTTTTTCCAGATCGCGACGCCGATGATCCCGGCACTGAGCCAAGCGCCACCGAGCGCGAAGGCGGTGGCGAGCCACAGCGCGGGCCGCGCCGGTGGCGTGCCGGCCGCCAGCCATTGAAAGAGGGTGAGATTCAGGTCGCTCATGGCATGCGCTCCCGCGCAGGGACGAAGAGGAGGGAAGACGGCGGGCTGCTGCGCGCGAAAGGCGCAGGGCTGCGCCGGGCGCGGCTGGCGCGCCCGAAAAGGACGAACACGGGGAACCTCCGTTCGAGGAAGAGATGGGGCGCCGCGGCAGGGCATCCGCGGCGGGAAGGGCGGCGCGCGA
>NZ_JBZAYE010000707.1:0-3538 GCF_058244205.1 Variovorax sp. 20P10.2.4 | reverse complement strand
CGCCTGCCCGGCCACCTCCGGTATCAGCCGCGCCAGCACGCGGCCCAGGCGGTGGCGGGCCACGGCCACGATGTGCAGCGGCCGCGGCGTGGTGGGAGAAGGAGGGCTCGGGGCGGCGGGCAATGTATTCATTTCAATGGATTTCATTGTCTCATTCGTGAAATCAGATTGAAATCCAGAACCGGACGATCGCCCGCCGAGGCAGCGCGAATTCCTTTCGAATCAATGACTTGGCAACGAGGGGCGCGCTCCCCGGGCCGATGGCACAGCGCTTGCGCAAACCCCGGGTCCAAGCTGAAAAACCAGGAGACCTCCGTGCACTTCCATCGCCTTTCCACCATCGCCTGCACGACCGCCGCCGCGCTGGCCTGTGCCTTGCCGCTGGCCGCGCAGGCCCAGGCCTGGCCCGCCAAGTCCATCCGCTTCGTCGTGCCGTTCGCGGCGGGCGGCGCCAACGACCTGCTGGCGCGCTCGGCGGCCGAAGGGGCGGCCAAGGTGCTGGGCCAGCCGGTCATCATCGACAACCGTCCCGGCGCGGGCGGTTCGCTCGGCGCCGACCTGGTGGCGCGCAGCGCGCCCGACGGCTACACCTTCCTGATCAGCGCCGCGGGCGTGATCTCCAACAGCATGATCAAGAAGTCCCTGCCGTTCAAGGACGAGGACCTGGTGCCCGTGGTCATGATCGGCCTGGCGCCCTCGGTGATCGTGGTGCCCAAGTCGGCCCCGTACGACAACCTGCGCGACTTCGTCGAGGCCTCGAAGAAGGGCGCGGGCTTCAACTTCGCGACCGCGGGCACCGGCAGCACGCCGCACTTCGTGGCCGAGATGCTCAACGTGAAGTACGGTGCGAAGCTGCAGGCCGTGCCGTACAAGAGCGGCTCGGAGAGCACGACCGCCGTGCTGGGCGGGCAGGTCGAGGGCACCTCCGAGGCCAGCATCATCGCGTTGCCGCACATCCGGGGCGAGGGCAAGTTCAAGCCGCTGGCCACCACCTGGACCCAGCGCATCTCGGCCTACCCGCAACTGCCCACGGCCGTCGAGCAGGGCTTCCCCGAGCTGCAGATCGCGCACTGGGCCGGCCTGCATGCGCCGCGCGGCACGCCCAACGACATCCTGGACAAGCTCGCCGCCGCCGTCGACAAGGCCATGCGCGATCCCGCCACCGTGGCCAAGCTCCAGGGCCTGGGCATCGAGCCCGTAGGCGGCACGCGCCAGGAGTTCGTGAAGTTCACCGATGCCGAGCGCAAGCGCCTGGGCGAGATCGTCAAGGCGGCCCGGATGCAGGAGAAGTGAGCGCAGCGCGGGCTCTCCTTCCTTTTCTTTCCAGCCGATCCATGAATACCAAACAACAACTGCGCGCCCTGGCGCAGGCCCGCCGCGGCGTCATCGTTCCGGGCGTCTTCAACGCCCTGTCGGCCCGCATCGTCGAGGACCTGGGCTTCGAGGCGATCTACATCACCGGCGCCGGCGTCACCAACATGTGGTTCGGCCTGCCGGACCAGGGCTTCGTGGGCCTGGCCGAGATGGCCGACCACACGGCGCGCATCCGCGATGCGGTGCGCGTGCCGCTGATCGTCGATGCCGACACCGGCTTCGGCAACGCGCTCAACGTGCGCCATGCGGTGCGCACCCTCGAGCGCGCGGGCGCCGACTGCATCCAGCTCGAGGACCAGGTCGCGCCCAAGCGCTGCGGCCACTTCGAGGGCAAGGCCGTCATCTCGACGCAGGAGGCCGTGAGCAAGATCAAGGCGGCCGTCGATGCGCGGCAGGACCCCGACCTGCTGATCCTGGCGCGCACCGATGCCTGTGCCGTGCTGGGTTTCGAAGCCGCGATCGAGCGCGCGCAGAAGTTCGCCGAGGCCGGCGCCGACATCCTGTTCGTCGAGGCGGTCACCAGCGCCGAGCAGATCCGTGCCTTGCCGCAGCGTCTCGACCGGCCGCAGCTCATGAACATGGTGATCGGCGGCAAGACGCCCGTCTTCGGCGCCGAGGACCTCGGCGGCATGGGCTATGGCCTCGTGCTGTACGCGAACGCCGCGCTGCAGGGCGCCGTGGTCGGCATGCAGAAGGCGCTCACGGTGCTGCGCGATGCGAGGCGGCTCGAGGAAGATCCCGCGCTGGTCGCACCGTTCGCCGAGCGCCAGCGGCTGGTGGGCAAGCCCGCGTGGGATGCGCTCGAGCGCCGCTACACATAACGCGGCCCCTACAGCATCGACTCGGGAATCACCAGCGACTGCCACTGCAGCTTGAGCCGCATCCAGGCATCGGCACCGGGTTCGCTGTCCGTCACCCGCACCGGCGCGGGCCCGTCGATGCGCCACCATTCGAGCGCGTCGTCGCCGTCGCGCGCGAGCCGCAGCTGGTACGCCGAGTGCGTCATCAGCTGCTCGAAGAAGCCGTGCGCCTCCTCGGCCAGCGCGGGACAGTCGATCAGCAGCCCAAACTCGGTGTTCAGCGCATCGGAGCGCGGGTCCATGTTGACCGAGCCCAGGAACAGCCGCCGGCGGTCGACGATCATGGCCTTGGTGTGCAGCCGGACCTGCGCGCCTTCGCCGATGCGGCCCACGAACAGGGCGCGGCCGGCGTTCGGATGGATCTCGTGGATCTGCATCCCGTTGCGCAGCAGCGCGGCGCGGTAACGGCGGTAGCCGGTGTGGACCACCGGCTCGTCGGTGGCGGCCAGCGAGTTCGTGATCAGGGTCTGGCGGATGCCGCGCGCCGCGTTGCGGCGCATGCCCTCGAGCGCCGCCGCGCCCGGCACGAAGTAGGGCGACGCGGTGAGGATCTCGCTGCGTGCCTGCTGCGCGGCCTCGCCGAGCAGGCGGCGGCTGGTGTCGATCAGCGCGCCGCTCGCGAGCCGCCGCGTTTCCGAGCGGCCCCAGGCCTTGGCGGGCGCATCGGCAAAGGCCTGCGCGGTGCCGAACGCGAGCCGCACGCGGCCCGCCTGCAGCTCGTCGCCGAGCGTCACGCGCCCCAGCGGGTCGACCGTGCGAAACGGCACCGGCTCGGGCGTGTCGGGGCCGTCCACGCGTTGGTCGAAGGCGCTTCGCAGTTGTTCCGGCGCATCGACCGGCCGCAGCACCGAGGCCGCGGTGCGCACCTGCGGCGCGTTCCAGTATTCGTCGAACAGGCTCGCCATCTGCGGCACTGCGGCGCCCGCGACCAGCACGTCGTAATCGAAGAAGTTCGAGTCGGCATCGCGCATGAAATACACGTCGCCGAGGTTGCGCCCGCCGGCCACGGCCAGCACGCCATCGGCCACGAACAGCTTGTTGTGCATGCGCCGGTTCACGCGATCGAAGTCGAACAGCGCCATCCCGAAGCGGGTCGCGAGGCCGCCGCGCGTGGGGAAGGGATTGAAGATGCGCACCTCGGCATTCGGGTACGCACCCAGCCCGTCGAGCAGCGCCGCGATGTCCTCGGTGTAGAGATCGTCGACCAGCAGCCGCACCCGCACGCCGCGCCGGGCCGCGTCGCGCAGTTCGCGCAGCACCAGCCGGCCGGTGGCGTCGTCGTGCAGGTGGTAGTACTGCAGGTC
>NZ_JBZAYE010000706.1:0-3546 GCF_058244205.1 Variovorax sp. 20P10.2.4 | reverse complement strand
CCGCACGCAGAACAGCGAGCCCACGCCCGGCGTGCTGCTGACCTTCATCTCGCCGCCCATCAGGTCGGTCAGCATCTTGGCGATGGTGAGGCCCAGCCCCGCGCCCGGCGCGGCCGCGGCGCCGGCCGAATCCCCTCGCGCGAAGGGCTCGAAGATGCGCTCGATCTCGGCCGCCGTCATGCCCGGGCCGGTGTCCTCGATCTCCACCGCGGCGAACTCGCGCGCATAGGCGAGGCGCAGCGTGACCTGGCCGACGGCCGTGAACTTGATCGCGTTGCCCAGCAGGTTGATGAGGATCTGGCAGACCCGCTTCTCGTCGGCGCGCACCACCTCGGGCAGCGCGCCCGCGGCCTCGAAGTGGAAGGCCAGGCCCTTCTCGGCCGCCTGCAGCTCGAACATGTCGGCCAGCTCGCGCAGGGTGTCGGCGAAGCGCATCGGCCGCGCATGCAGCGTGAGCTTGCCGGCCTCGATGTGGGCGATCGCCAGGGTGCCCTCGATCAGCGACAGCAGATGCTCGCCGCCGCGCTTGATGACCGCCACCGCCTGCTGGCGGTGCGGCGGCACGGAATGGTCCTCGCCCATCAGCTGCGCATAGCCGAGGATGCTGTTGAGCGGCGTGCGCAGCTCGTGGCTGATGGCGCTGATGTAGCGGCTCTTGGCCTGGTTGGCCTGGTCGGCGGCGCGCCGCGCCTGCTCGGCCGCGAGCTTGGCCTGCTCGGCCACCTCGCGCGCCTCCTCGGCGGTGCGCGTGGCCGACTGCAGCGCGCGGTCGGTCTCGCGGTGCAGCTCGATCTCGCGCACCAGCAGGTGGGTCTGGCGGTTCGATTCCTCCTGCGCCACCTTGCGGCTCTGGTGCGCCAGCACCAGCCACCAGGCCACGATGCCCGCGATCACCAGCAGCGCCATGTAGGCCTTGAGGAAGCCCGAGCGCAGCGAGGCCTGCTGCGCGGCCGCGAGCGCCTGCGCCACCTCGCTTCGCGCGGCCAGCTCGAGCGCGCTCTCGCCGAGCGCGCGCAGCTCCTGCTGGTAGAGCACGCCGAACACCACCGCCAGCAGCGGCACGATGATCAGCATCAGCAGCAGGAAGTGGCCCAGGCCGGTGTCGAGGTAGCGCCAGCTGCGCCGCGGCAGCAGCCAGCGCAGCACCGCCGACCACTGCGCCGACAGGCTCGCATGCGGCTTGCAGAGGTCGCCGCAGCGCGCGTCGAGCGTGCAGCACAGCGAGCAGATCGCGCCCTGGTAGGCCGGGCAGTGGGCCATGTCGGGGCCTTCGTATTCGCGCTCGCAGATCACGCAGCGCTGCACCGCGAGGCGGCGGTAGGCGCCTTCGGATTCCACCCGGGCCCACTGCACCGGCCGGCCGGCCGCCACCGCGGCGCCCTCGACCGAGCCGCGCGCCAGGTAGTAGCGCCCGCCCGTGGCCCAGGCCAGCAGCGGCGAGGCGACGAGCGCCGTGCCGAGCGCGATCAGCGCCGAGAAGGCCTGCGCCAGCGGCCCGAACACGCCCAGGTGCGCGGTGATCGACAGCAGCGAGGCCAGCGCCATCGCGCCCACGCCCACCGGGTTGATGTCCCACAGGTGGGCCCGCTTGAACTCGATGCCCGGCGGCGACAGGCCCAGCGGCTTGTTGATGACCAGGTCGGCCACCACGGCCATCATCCAGGCGATGGCGATGTTGGCGAACAGCCCGAGCACGTCGCCCAGCGCCTCGAACACGTTCATCTCCATCAGCATGAAGGCGATCAGCGCGTTGAACACCACCCACACCACGCGCCCCGGGTGGCTGTGGGCCACGCGCGAGAAGAAGTTGCTCCAGGCCAGCGAGCCCGCGTAGGCGTTGGTGACGTTGATCTTGAGCTGCGAGATCACCACGAACAGCGCGGTGGCCGCCACCGCCCAGCCATAGTCCGGGAACACGTACTCGTAGGCCGCGAGGTACATCTGGTTCGGGTCGACCGCGCGCTCCACCGGCACCATGTGCGTGATCGCGAGGTAGGCCAGCGCGGCGCCGCCGAGCATCTTGACCACGCCCAGCACCACCCAGCCCGGCCCGCCCGCCAGCACGCCGGCCCACCAGCGGCCGCGGCTGGCCGCGGTGCGTGCGGGCATGAAGCGCAGGTAGTCGGCCTGCTCGCCCATCTGCGTGATGAGCGCGATGCCGACCGTGAGGGCGGCACCGAACAGGTGCAAGTTGAATCCTTGCGCACCACCCTTGGCGCCGTTGTAGTGCGTGATGCCCGCGAACGCACCAGGATCGCGCACCAGCACATAGGCGAAGGGCACGACCAGCATCAGCAGCCACAGCGGCTGTGTCCACAGCTGCAGCCGGCTGATCGCCGACACCCCGTGCGTGACCAGCGGGATCACCACCAGCGCGCAGACCAGGTAGCCCCAGACCGGCGGGATGCCCAGCGCCAGCTCGAGCGCGTAGGCCATCACGGCCGCCTCGAGCGCGAAGAAGATGAAGGTGAAGCTCGCGTAGATCAGCGAGGTCAGCGTGGAGCCGATGTAGCCGAAGCCGGCGCCGCGCGTGAGCAGGTCCATGTCGACGCCGTAGCGCGCCGCGTACACGCTGATCGGCAGGCCCGCGAGGAAGATGATCAGCCCCGTTGCCAGGATGGCCCAGAAGGCGTTGGCGAAGCCGTACTGCACCAGCAAGGTGGCGCCCACCGCCTCCAGGATCAGGAACGAGGCCGCGCCGAAGGCCGTGTTGGCGACCCGCCATTCGGACCATTTGCGAAAGCGCTGCGGCGTGTAGCGCAGCGCGTAGTCCTCGAGGGTTTCGCTCGCGACCCAGCTGTTGTAGTCGCGCCGCACCTTGACGATGCGCTGCGGCGCGTCGTCGGACTCGGTGGGGGGGACAGCGGAGGGCGGGCCAGGGTTCACACCGTTTCGGTGCATCTTTCGTGCCACCCGGCGCCCCGCGGACCCGGTGCCATACGGCATTCGGCGAACAGGGCACGACTGTTGCAACAGCCCTGCTCTGCCCATAATGGCCGCCTCCTCCCGCCACCCGATGCCGTCTCCATGGAACTGACTCCGCGCGAAAAAGACAAGCTGCTGATCTTCACCGCGGCACTGCTCGCCGAACGCCGCAAGGCCCGCGGCCTCAAGCTCAACTACCCCGAAGCCATCGCCCTGATCTCGGCCGCCGTCATGGAAGGCGCGCGCGACGGCAAGAGCGTGGCCGAGCTCATGAGCGAGGGCCGCAGCGTGCTGACCCGCGCCGACGTGATGGACGGCATCGCCGAGATGATTCCCGACATCCAGGTCGAGGCCACCTTCCCCGACGGCACCAAGCTCGTGACGGTGCACCAGCCCATCGTCTGAACGACCGTACACCCAGACCAGAACAACCAAGGACAAGCCCTCATGCGCCCATCGATCTCCTCCAGGACCCTCGCCCTGTTCGCCGCCGCCCTGCTGCCCCTGGCGGCCAGCGCCCACACTGGCGTCGACGGCGGCCTGCACCACGGCCTCGTGGCCGGCTTCATGCATCCGCTGACCGGCGCCGACCACCTCGCGGCGATGGTCGCGGTGGGCGTC
>NZ_JBZAYE010000705.1:0-3553 GCF_058244205.1 Variovorax sp. 20P10.2.4 | reverse complement strand
GATGCCGGCGCCGATGACGATCGCGTCCGCGTCGGCCATGCGCGAGTTCAGAGCCGGATGCCCCAGGCGAAGGGATCGGCCTCGTCGATCAGCAGGGTGGCTTCGGCGCTGATGTGGGCGCGGCCGCGCAGCGTGGGAACGACGCGGCCGTCGTCGGCGGGCTCGTAGCTGGCCTCGAAGCGGCTGCCGATCACGCTGGCCTGCGTCCACACCTGGCCGGGCGCGAGCTTGCCGTCGGCCGCGAGGCAGGCGATCTTGGCGCTGGTGCCGGTGCCGCAGGGCGAGCGGTCGTAGGCATTGCCGGGGCACAGCACGAAGTTGCGGCTGTCGGCGCCGTCCGCGTCGGCGGCGAACAGTTCGATGTGGTCGATCTCCGCGCCCTCGGCGCCGGTGATGCCCTGCGCCGCGAGCGCGCGCCGCAGCGCGGCCGTGTAGTCGGTGAGCGCGGCGAGGTTGTCGCTCGCCACGCGCTGGCCGTGCGCGGCCTCGCTCACGAGGAAGAACCAGTTGCCGCCCCAGGCGACGTCGCCGCGCACCGTGCCATGACCCGGCAGTTCGACGGCCACCTGGTGCAGGTGCCGGTACGCGGGCACGTTGCGCACGCTGACCGCGCCGTCTTCGTGCAGCGTGGTGGTGACGGTGCCCACGGGCGTTTCGATGCGGTGCTCGCCGGGGCCGATGCGGCCCATGTGCGCGAGGCTCGCGACCAGGCCGATGGTGCCGTGGCCGCACATGCCGAGGTAGCCCGCGTTGTTGAAGAAGATCACGCCGGCCGCGGCATCGGGCGCGACCGGTTCGCACAACAGCGCGCCGACCACGACGTCGCTGCCGCGCGGTTCGAGCACGGTGGCGGCGCGCCATTGGTCGTGATGCTCGGCCAGCAGCGCGCGGCGCTCGGCCATGCTGCCACGGCCGAGGTCGGGAAAGCCGCCGGTCACGAGGCGGGTGGGCTCGCCGCCGGTGTGCGAGTCGATGATCTGGATGCGGTGCATGGGGGTGGGCGCATCGCCTTCCTTGAAGACGGCGATGCGTTGAAGGAAGAGGGGAGGAAGGGGCCGCGGCCCCTTCCCAAGAGGCGCGACTCAGTAGCTCGCGAGCGCTGTCGGCGCGGCGTTCTTGAAGGTGAACACCGTGATCGGCGCCTGCTTCATGTTGCCCTTGTCGTCGTAGGCATAGGTCGCGGCCACGCCCTTGTAGGTGGTCTTGTAGAGCTCGGCGCCGACCTTGTCGGGATCGATCGAGTTGGCCTTGGCCATCGACTCGCCGATGAACATCACCTGGTCGTAGTACGAGGCCGCGTAGGCATCGGCGTCGGCACCGAAACGCTTCTTGAACTTCTCCTTGAAGGCCGGACCGCTGACCGCCTTCTCGAGGATCGAGCCGCCCTGGGCGCAGAACACCGCGTCGTTGACCGCGTCGCCGCCGAGCTTGCCCATCGCGGGGCTGCACAGCGTGTCGCCGCCGAGCAGCTTGGCATTGATGCCGAGCTGCTTCATCTGGCGCGTCATCGGCGCGCCCTGCGGTGCGTAGCCGCCGAAGAAGATCGCTTCGGGCTGCTTGGCCTTCATGTTGGTCAGGATGGCGGTGAAGTCGACCGCCTTGTCGGTGGTGAACTCCTGGCCGACCACGGTGAGGCCCTGCTTCTTCGCTTCCTTGGTGAACTCCTCGGCGAGCCCCTGGCCGAAGGCGGTGCGGTCGTCGATCACGCCGACCTTGGTGACCTTGAGCACCTTGGCCGCGTACACGGCCATGCTGCCGCCGATCTGGTTGTCGCTCGCGATGATGCGGTAGAGGTTCTTGTAGCCGCCCTGCGTGACCTTCGGGTTGGTGCCCACGGTCGACAGCAGCACGCCGCCGTCGCTGTAGACGCGCGAGGCCGGGATGGCCACGCCCGAGCAGTACGGGCCCATGACGAACTTGACGTTGTCGTCGACGAACTTCTGCGCCACGGCCACGCCGCTCTTGGCGTCGCAGGCATCGTCCTCCGACTTCAGTTCGAACTTGAGCGTCTTGCCGCCGACCACGAGCTTCTTCGCGTTGAGCTCCTCGATCGCGAGGCGCACGCCGTTCTCGTTGTCCTTGCCCGCGAACGCATTGGGGCCGGAGAGCGGCCCGGTATGGCCGATCTTGACCACCTGCTCCTGCGCCTTCGCCTGGGTTGCGAGGGCGAGCGCCACGAGGCCGAGCAGCGGAATCATCTTCGATGGTGTCTTCATGCTTCTTCCTGGATAAAGGGACACGGAGGGTACGGGGGAAACGAGGGCGCCGCCCTCGGGGGAAACGCAGCAAACGAAGGGCTTAGGCGACCGACTGGTACTTGGCCGGGCGGGTCGCGAGCGCCTTCTTCACGATGGCCTCGATGGCCTCGCGCTCGGCGCCCACCAGCGGCAGGCGCGGACGGCGCACGTGCTCGGTGCCCACGCCCACGAGGTGGTCGATGAGCTTGAGGTTCTGGACCAGCTTGGTCGAGACGTCGAGGTGCAGCATCGGCGTCATCCACTGGTAGAGCTTGAGCGCCTCGGCGAACTGGCCGGCCTTCATGAGGTCGTACAGCGCCACCGTCTCGCGCGGGAACGCGCAGCCTACGCCGGCCAGCAGGCCGTCGCAGCCCAGTGCCAGGCCCTCGTAGGCGAGATCGTCCACGCCGAGGAACAGCTGGTAGCGGTCGCCGACCGTGTTGCGCAGGTCGGTGATGCGGCGGATGTTGTCGGTGCTCTCCTTGATGGCCGCGATCCATTCGCAGTCGGCCAGCTCGACCATGTGCTCGGGCTTGAGGTCGACGCGGTACGCCACCGGGTTGTTGTAGACCATCACCGGCTTCTGCGCCGCGTTGGCGATGGTGCGCACGTTGAGCATGGCTTCGCGCGCGTCGGCCACGTAGATCACCGAGGGCATGACCATGTAGCCGGCCACGCCGAGCTTGTTGCCGCCCTCGACGTAGCGCAGCGCGTCGCGGGTGCTGGTCTCGGACACGTTGGCCAGTACCGGGATGCGGCCGTCGGCGGCCTCGAGCGCGATCTGCGCGACCTGGAGCTTCTCTTCGAGCGACAGCGTGCTGGCCTCGCCGAGCGAGCCGCAGGTGACGAGGCCGTGGATGCCGTTGCGGATCTGGAAGTCGATGTGGCGCGCGGTGCCTTCGGCATCGATGCGCTCGTCGGCATGGAACTTGGTGGTGACGGCGGGAAAGATGCCTTGCCAGCGGGGGTTGCTCACGAATTCGCTCCTTGGATGGGCCCGGATGGGCGGGGCTGGGACGGAGCGGATTTAAATATATTAACGATATACCGTCAATATTCTCGTAAACGAGCATGCGCCTGGCAGGGCCTGCCGGGCGCGGTTCCAGGTGGGGTGGGGAACGCTTACTTGTGGCCGTCGGCCGGGCTCAGCGTGTGGCCCTTGAGTCTGACGGCCTTGCCGATCGGCGGCGCGCTGCGCGTCTCGACGCTGCGCAGCGTGCCGTTGTCCATGCGCACGCCGACCTGGTAGACGGTGACCGTGTGGGTGCGCTTCTCGATCTCGTTGCCCGCGTAGCCGCCGCCGACGGCGCCGAGCA
>NZ_JBZAYE010000704.1:0-3556 GCF_058244205.1 Variovorax sp. 20P10.2.4 | reverse complement strand
CAGGCCTCGATCACGGTGCTGTCGTCCAAGCCGCAGTTCGTGAGCGGGGGCGATGCGCTGGTCGAGGTGAAGGCACCCGCGGGCGCGACGGCCTCGGGACTGGAGCTCACGCTGAACGGCAAGCCGGTGACGGCCCAGTTCGCGCGCGATGCGAACGGCAGCCTGCGCGGCATGGTCAAGGGCCTGGCCATGGGCGCCAACACGCTGGCGGTGAAGGCGAGCGCCGAGGGCCGCGCGTCCTCGAATGCCGAACTGGTGCTCACCAACTACCCCGACACCGGCCCGATCCTCGCAGGCGCGCTGCTCACGCCCTACGAATGCCGCACCGTCGAATCGAACATGGGCACGCCGCTCGATGCGAACTGCTCGGCGACGCGGCGCAACGACTACTTCTACCGCACGCCGGCCGGCAGCTTCAAGCCGCTGGCCGATCCGCTCGCGCGCCCGTCCGACCTGGCGCAGACCACGACCATCGAGGGCAAGACGGTGCCCTACATCGTGCGCGTGGACTCGGGCACGGTGGGCCGCACGATCTACCGCATCGCGCTGCTCGACGATCCCACGGCCGAGACCGCCGCGCCCACCGGCTACAAGCCCGCCGCGGGCTGGAACGGCCGGCTGGTGGTGAGCTTCGGCGGCGGCGCGGGCACGCAGTACAACCAGGGCGTGAACCAGGCCACCGATGCGCTGAGCGACCTGCACCTGTCACGCGGCTTCGCCTACATGATCTCGACCGAACTCGTGAACGGCCAGCGCGGCAACGCGGTGCTGCAGGGCGAGACGCTGATGATGCTGAAGGAGCGCTTCATCGAGACCTACGGCGTGCCGCGCTGGACCGCCGGCTCGGGCGGTTCGGGCGGCGCGATCCAGCAGCTGGTGATCACGCAGATCTACCCGGGCCTGCTCGACGGCCTGCAGCCCTCGCTGACCTTCCCCGACGGCAGCCTGCACGTGGCCGACTGCCGCCTGCTGGAGAACGTCTACAAGGCCGACACCGCGACCTGGACCAATGCCAAGCGCACGGCGGTCGACGGCTTCACCAACGGCACCTGCCGCGCCTGGGACCTGAGCTTCGTCAACACCATCGTCGCGACCAACGCGGCCGGCTGCGCGCTCAAGGACGTCTCGAAGGTCTACGACCCGATCAACAACCCGACCGGCGCGCGCTGCACCACCTCCGACATGCGCACCAACATCATGGGCCGCGACCCGATCACCGGCTTCGCGCGCAGCCCGCTCGACAACGTCGGCGTGCAGTACGGGCTCGAGGCCTTCAACAAGGGGGCGATCAGCGCCGAGGAGTTCGTGACGCTCAACGAGAAGGTCGGCGGCTACGACAAGGACGGCAAGCCAGTGCCGCAGCGCACCGTGGGCGATGCGCTCGCGCTCGAGCGCGCCTATGCGAGCGGCCTGGTCAACTCGGGCGGCGGCGGCCTGGCCTTCGTGCCGATCCTGCATTCGCGCACCTACAACGATGCCTCGGGCGACATCCATTCGCACGAGCGCGACCTGGTGGTGCGCGCGCGGCTGCAGCGCGCCAACGGCCGCATCGACAACCAGGTCATCTGGGTCGGCCCGCGCACCGGCTATCCACTGGCCGCGCTGTCGCTCGACGTGATGACGCAGTGGCTCGACGGCATCGCGGCCGACCCGGCGCCGCTGACCACCGACAAGGTGGTGGCACACAAGCCCCGGGCCGCGGTGGACGCCTGCTTCGACGGCAGCGGCACCAAGTACGAGGAATCGCCGGCCTATGGCGCCACCGGCACCTGCGCCACGATGTACCCGCTGCATGGCGAGCCGCGCCAGCAGGCCGGCGCGCCGCTGACGAACGACATCAACAAGTGCCAGCTGAAGCCGGTGCTGGCGTCGGACTACGCCCAGACCCTTACGCCCACGCAGCTCGCCCGGCTGCGGACCGTGTTCTCCAGCGGCGTGTGCGACTGGACCAAGCCGGGTGTCGGGCAGGTGCCGCTGAAGGGCACCTTCCAGAGCTACGCGGTCGCGCCGGGCTGATCGGGCCGCGGCAACGAGGCGGCGTCGATCGGGTCCTCGGGCCCGGTCAGCCGCCCTCGCCCTGCGCCGCCGCGCGCAGCACGGGGTCCGACAGCAGGCGCCCGGCCTGCTGCAGCCGCTCGAACTGCGCCTCGCTGAGACTCTGGCGCACCAGGTCGAAGTGGCACAGCGTGCCGGCCAGCCGGCCGTCGCCATGGGTCAGCGGCACGCCGTGGTAGGCGATCACCATGCCCTGGTAGGGGCTGCCGTCGAGCAGCCGCTCCTCGCGCGAATCCTCGGTGCACAGGCGGCCGTCGCGCAGCACGAACTGGCAGAAGCTGCTGCCCAGCGGCACCACGGCGAGCTGTTCGGGGCGCGCCTCGCCGAGCTTGTCGACCATGTAGAGGTTGCGCAGCAGGTCGCCGTCGAGCACGAAGACCGCGGTGTAGCGGTGCGGCACCTCGGCGTTGAGGCAGCGCAGCGCCTCCTGCACGCCGCGCTGGCGAAGCACCTCGCCCAGGTCCTGGTACGGGGCGGCCGCGGCGTCTGTCGTGAGATTCATCGACGGACTGTAGCAAAAAGAATTCATTTCCAGCCGCCGACCGAGGGGTCGTGCGGCGCCGGAAGCGCGTCAGGCGCGGCGTGCCGAGGCCGCGTCCTCGGCCAGCGCGGGGCCGTCGTAGGACACGCGGTAGTTGCCCAGGCCCGTGAGGTCGAGCACGGTGAGCCCGCGCTTCTCGAGCCGGATCAGCCCCAGCGCCTGCAGCCGCTGCAGCGCGACGTTCACGCGCTGGCGCGAGACGTTGGCGAGCAGGCCGATCTCGGTCTGCCCCACCTGCAGGTGGCGCGGCGCATCGGGATAGAGCTCGGGATTGAACAGGCTCGCGAGGCAGTTGGCCACGCGCGCGTCGGTGTCGAGCAGGCGCTCGTGCGCGAGCGCGCCGATGAACAGGCTCAGCCGCGCGTTGAGCAGCTCCTGCAGGTAGTGGTTGAAGGGCACGCTGGTCTCGCGCAGCCAGTCGAAGGTGCGGCGCGGCATCAGCGCCACGCGCGTGGGCCGCAGCGCGAACACGTCGTAGCGGCGCGCCTCGTGCTTGAACAGCGATCCCTCGCCGAACCACACGCCCGCCGACACGCCCGTGAGCGTCGACACGCGGCCATCCTCGGAGGCCACCGACATCTTCGCGAAGCCGTCGATCAGCGCCATCCAGTGCTCGACCACCTGGCCCGCGCCCGCGATGCAGGCACCGCGCGCGTACTGGCGCTCCTGCATGCCGCCCAGCACGCGCTCGAGATCGGAAGAAGAAAGACCGGCCGCCCACCGGGAGCGCCGCACCATGCCCTCGAGGCACGCCGCGGCCTGCGGGGAATCAGGGATTACCTGTAGCAATTCACGCCTCATCTGTCGTCGCAACGACCGTGGTGCCGCGTGCCGCTCCTTAATCTTTGTGGAGATCGACACCAACACAGGAGACCTCATGTTCGCCATCCCCCACGCACCGCGCAAGCGGGTTTCTCCGTGGCCGGCCCTTCGCGCCGGCTCCGTCGCGGCACTGGCCAT
>NZ_JBZAYE010000703.1:0-3562 GCF_058244205.1 Variovorax sp. 20P10.2.4 | reverse complement strand
GGAACTGGTCAAGGCGCTCTGATCGCGCCATTGCATTGAGCCAGAGGGCATCGTTCGCGATGCCCTTTTCACATCCGCAGTATCGGGAGACATGAGATGAGCTACACCGCCCCCCTCAAGGACATGCTGTTCGACATCGAGCACCTGGCCAACATCGGCGAGATCGCCAGGCTGCCCGGCTTCGAGGACGCCGGCCTCGAGACCGCGCAGGCCGTGCTCGAGGAATGCGCGCGCTTCAACCAGGACGTGATCGCGCCGCTCAACGTCGCGGGCGACCGCAATCCCTCGTCGTTCAAGGACGGCGAGGTCACGACCACGGCCGGCTTCAAGGAAGCCTTCGCGCAGTACGTGTCGGGCGGCTGGCAGGGCCTGCAGCATCCGGCCGACTTCGGCGGCCAGGGCCTGCCCAAGACCATCGGCGCCGCCTGCGGCGAGATGCTCAATTCGGCCAACATGAGCTTCGCGCTGTGCCCGCTGCTCAGCGACGGCGCCATCGAGGCGCTGCTGACCGCGGGCTCCGACGAACTCAAGGCCACCTACCTCGAGAAGCTCGTGAGCGGCCAGTGGACCGGCACGATGAACCTCACCGAGCCGCAGGCCGGCAGCGACCTCGCGCTGGTGCGCAGCCGCGCCGAGCCGCAGCCCGACGGCAGCTACAAGGTCTTCGGCACCAAGATCTTCATCACCTACGGCGAGCACGACATGGCCGAGAACATCGTGCACCTCGTGCTGGCGCGCGTGAGCGGCGCGCCCGAGGGCGTGAAGGGCATCAGCCTGTTCGTGGTGCCGAAGTTCCTGCTGAACGCCGATGGTTCGCCGGGCGCGCGCAACGACGTGCACTGCGTGAGCATCGAGCACAAGATGGGCATCAAGGCCTCGCCGACCGCGGTGCTGCAGTACGGCGACCATGGCGGTGCCGTCGGCTATCTCGTGGGCCAGGAGAACCGCGGCCTCGAGTACATGTTCATCATGATGAACTCGGCCCGCTACGCGGTGGGCATGCAGGGCATCGCGATCGCCGAGCGCGCCTACCAGCATGCCGTGGCCTACGCCAGGGAGCGCGTGCAGAGCCGCCCGGTCGATGGCTCGATCAACGCCAGCGCGCCGATCATCCATCACCCCGACGTGAAGCGCATGCTGATGACCATGCGTGCCTACACTGAAGGATGCCGCGCCATGGCCAGCGTGGCCGCCGCGGCCTATGACGCCGCGCACCACCATCCCGATGCCGATGCGCGCAAGCAGAACCAGGCCTTCTACGAATTCATGGTGCCGCTGGTCAAGGGCTACAGCACCGAGATGAGCCTCGAGGTGACCTCGCTGGGCGTGCAGGTGCACGGCGGCATGGGCTTCATCGAGGAGACCGGCGCGGCGCAGTACTACCGCGACGCGAAGATCCTCACGATCTACGAAGGCACGACCGCGATCCAGGCCAACGACCTCGTGGGCCGCAAGACCGCGCGCGACGGCGGCCAGACCGCCAAGGCCATCGCCGCGCAGATCGAGAAGACCGAGGCCGAGCTCGCGAAGAACGACAGCGCCGCCGCCAAGGCCGTGCTCAAGCGCCTGAAGGCCGCGCGCGAGGCCTTCGTCGAGGTGGTGGATTTCGTCGCGGGCCAGACCAAGGCCTCGCCCAACGCGGTGTTCGCGGGCAGCGTGCCCTACCTGATGCTCGCGGGCAACCTGGTGGCCGGCTGGCAGCTCGCGCGTTCGCTGATCGTGGCGCAGGACCAGGCCTCGCACAACGTCGACGTCGACTTCATGCAGGCCAAGATCACGACCGCGCGCTTCTATGCCGAGCACATCCTCGCGAAGGCGCCGGGCCTGCGCGACAGCATCGTCGACGGCGCCGAGAGCGTGAACGCATTGGCGCTCGAGGCCTTCTGAAATACGGGCAGCCGAACGCAGAAGTCGCGAAGGTTACGCAGAAGTCGCGCAAGCAAAACCAAAATTTGTCTTCGGCTTCTTCTGCGACTTCCGCGCAGTTTTTTGTCTTCCTTCCGCGTTCGGCCGTCCGCTCCCGCATTCCACAACTTCCAGAGACAAGCAACATGTCCAAGCTCCCTCCCGTGCTCGCGAACCTGCCGCTGCCGATCATCGGCTCGCCGCTGTTCATCATCAGCAACCCCAAGCTCGTGATCGCGCAATGCAAGGCCGGCGTGGTCGGCTCGATGCCGGCGCTCAACGCGCGGCCCGCGGCGCAGCTCGAGGAGTGGCTGATCGAGATCACCGAGGAGCTGGCGGCCTACAACAAGGCCAACCCCGACAAACCCGCCGCGCCCTTCGCCATCAACCAGATCGTGCACAAGAGCAACGACCGCCTCGAGCACGACATGGAGATGGTCGTGAAGTACAAGGTGCCGATCGTCATCACCTCGCTGGGCGCGCGCACCGACGTCAACGACGCGGTCCACAGCTACGGCGGCGTAACTCTGCACGACGTGATCAACAACAAGTTCGCGCAGAAGGCGATCGAGAAGGGCGCCGACGGCATCGTCGCGGTGGCGGCCGGTGCCGGCGGCCATGCGGGCATCAAGAGCCCGTTCGCGCTGATCCAGGAAATCCGCCAGTGGTTCGACGGCCCGATCGCGCTGTCGGGCGCTATCGCCACCGGCGGCGCGGTGCTCGCGGCGCAGGCCATGGGCGCCGACTTCGCCTACATCGGCACCGCCTTCATCGCGACCGAGGAAGCGCGCGCGAGCGATGCCTACAAGCAGGCCATCGTCGAGGGCACTTCGGACGACATCGTCTACTCGAGCCTGTTCACCGGCGTGCATGGCAACTACCTCGCGCCCAGCATCGTCAACGCCGGCATGGACCCGGCGAACCTGCCCGAGGGCGACGTGAAGACCATGAGCTTCTCGGGCGGCGATGGCAGCAAGGCCAAGGCCTGGAAGGACATCTGGGGCTCGGGCCAGGGCATCGGCGCGATCAGCGAGGTGTCGAGCGCCGGCGTCTTCATCGAGAAGCTCAAGCGCGAATACCAGGAGGCTCGCCAGCGGCTCGCGCTTTGAGAACACGTTCCTAGCGTGAACGACCTGCCGGCCCCGGCGGCGAGTGCCGCGCCTGCTCCCGCCGCTCGGCGGGAGCGCATGCCGCTGCTCGACGCGGCCAAGGGCCTCGCCTGCGCGGTGATCGTCGGGCATCACCTGTCGCGCTACGGACCGATGCCCGCGGGCGCGTTGTCGCTCGCGCCCGATTTCCTCGGCTGGCTGGCCAGCGACGGGCGGCTCGCGGTCCAGATCTTCCTGGTGATCGCCGGCTTCCTCGCCGCGGCCAGCCTCGCGCCCGACGGGCTGCTGCGCATCGATCGCCCGCTGGTGCGCATCGTCCAGCGCTACGGCCGGCTGGTGATGCCCTACCTCGCCGCGCTCACCGTCTGCGTGCTGGTGGCGGCCGCGGTGCGGCCCTGGCTCGACGCCGACCTCGTACCGGCCTCGCCGAGCATCGGCCAGTTGCTCGCGCACGGGCTGCTGCTGCAGGACCTGCTGGGCTACGAGGCGCTGTCCACCGGCGTCTGGTACGTGGCGATCGACTTCCAGCTGTTCGCGCTGGCGCTCAC
>NZ_JBZAYE010000702.1:0-3569 GCF_058244205.1 Variovorax sp. 20P10.2.4 | reverse complement strand
GCTGCAGGCTCACGGCCGGCTGCGTGAGGTGCAGCCTGGCGGCGGCGCGCGAGACGCTGCCTTCGCGCGCGGCCAGCACGAAGGCGCGCAGGATCTGGAGGTCCATGGGGGCAGCGGCAGTCATATAAGGTTGGTTTATACGCTCGGCGAACCGAATTCATTGGCTTTCCCCTTGTGGATTGGGCCCAATGGCGCCCATGGAGCAGTCACCGCATCCATCAGTTCGTGAAATATCTTTCTCCGTCATCGGGGCGGGTCGATGCCGCTTTCGCTGAAACCTTTCTTTCGTAGAGTCGCCGTGATCCCCTGGAGGGGCGGACGGAGCGCAGGCCTTGCGCATCCGCGGGCACAAGACTTCACGAAGAACGGAGGAACCATGGCTGCGACTTCTCGCGAGGCATCCCGTCCAACCCCTTGGCCGATGGCCGTGCTGGCCGCGTTGCTGGCGGCCTGCGCGGCGCCGCCGCTGCATGCGGCCAGCGTGCTGTCGGTGAGCCCGCAGGGCGAGGCGCGCGACGTGCGGCAGGTGGCCTTGCGCTTCGACGCCGACATGGTGCCGCTGGGCCAGGACACGGGTGCCGAGCCCGCGAGCGTGCAGTGCACGCCGCAGACGCCGGCGGGCAGCGCCCGCTGGATCGGGCCGCGCGCCTGGGCCTTCGAGTTCGCGCAGGACGTGCGCGGCGGCACGCGTTGCCGCGTGGTGTTCAAGCCGGGGTTGAAGACGCTGGCCGGCGAAGCGGTGACGCCGCCGCCGGTGGCCGAATTTGTTGCCGGGCCGCACGGTTTCTTCGGCAGCTATCCGGGCGAGGGTTCCGAGGTGGCCGCCGACCAGGTCTTCCTGATGCGCCACTACGACCCGCAGCCGACCGAGGATGCGCCGGCGCTGGCCGCGCGCTTCGCCTGCGAGTGGCGCGAAGGTGGGCAGGTGCGGCGCCAACCAGTGGTGGCGGTGACGGGGACGGCACTCGACGCGGCGCTCGAGCGCGCGCGCGTTGCGCTCGAGTCGCGCAATTTCGCGCTCGGCCTGCGCTGCGCGCAGCCCGTGCCGGAGGGTGTCGAACTGTGGCTGGTCCAGCAAGGAACGCCGCGGGCCTTCAACTACCGCGTGCTTCCGCCCTTCACGGCGCGCGCCGGCTGCACCTTCCTCGAGTACCCCAAGGGCCGCGAGGCCTGCGATCCGCGCCTGTCGCTGAACATCGTGTTCTCGGCGCCGCTGTCGCTGGAGGCCGCGCGGCAGGTTCGGCTCGTGGACGCGGCGGGCCGGGACATGCCGCTGACCCCGACGTCCACCTGGCGCCATCCGCAGGCGACGACGCAACTGACGGCGACGCCCTCCGCGGCGGGCTTCGGCGAGGACAGCCGCTACAGCCTGCGGATGCCGGCCGAACTGCGCGACACGCTGGGCCGGCCGCTCGCCAACGCCAGCGAGTTCCCGCGAAGCATCGCCTTCGTGCGGCTGCCGCCCTATCTGGGCGCCGTCCATGCGCAGTCGGTCATGCCGTGGCAGCCGGGTGGCGGCGGCGCGGTCGCGGCCTTCGCGGTGCGTCGTGCTGAAAAGTCCTTGCCGGTGCGCCAGTGGCGCTTCGGCGGCGAGATGGGCGAAGGCATCGAGGCCTATGCGATCGAGCTGCTGCAGGCCCGCGGGTCGAACGCCTGGCCCACCACGCCGCTGGACGACAAGGTCGGCGCGCCGCGCACCTCGACCATCCCCACGCAGGGCGACGCGATGGAGTTCGTCGGCGTGCCGCTGTCCGCGCCCGGCCTGCACGTGGTGCGCGCCGATAGCGCCGCCTTCGCCGGCTACCTGGGCAACCGCACGCCCTTGCCGGGCGAGCGGCCGGACCCCGGGCCGTTCCAGCGCTACACGGTGGTGCAGGCCACCAACCTCAATCCCGATGCGCGCTTCAGCGACATCGGCGCCTCGTCGGTCTGGGTGACCGCGCTCGACACCGCGCTGCCGGTGCCGGCCGCGGAGGTGGCGATCTATTCCTGCAAGCGCGAACTGCTGTGGCGCGGCAGGACCGACGCGCAGGGCCTGGCGCAGCCCGGCGAGGCGCTGCGGGGTCGGCTCGCCTGCAGCGACGCCGGCTATGCCAACGGCGCCTGGATGGTGGTGCGCGCCGGCAACGACATGGCCGTGATGCAGGTACCGGCGAACGGGTATGGCTATCAGGGGGCGGGCGGTGCCGCGCGCAACCTGCGCGCCCACACGGTGCTCGACCGCACGCTCTTCAAGGCCGGCGAGACGGTCGGCATGCAGCACGTGGTGCGGCTGCTGGAGAGCCGCGGCTTCGCGCTGCCGCCGCCCGGCGCCGTGGAGATCGAGATTCGCCACGGCGCGGGCGAGAAAGTCTTCACCGCCAGCGCGATGCTCGGTGCCGACGGCAGCGCCACGAGCGCATGGACGATCCCGCGCGATGCCAGGCTCGGCGACTACACCGTGACCTTGTCGCAGGCCGGCAGCTGGCTCGGCAGGGCGCAGTTCCAGGTCGAGGAATTCCGCACGCCGGTGTTCGACGCGGCACTGCAGGCGAAGGCCTTCTGGGAGCGCGACACGCAGGTGGCGCAGCTCGATGCGCGGCTGGCCTATTTCGCGGGCGGTGCCGCGGTGGGACTGCCCGTCGAGGTCAAGCAGAGTTGGCTCGCGCAGGTGCGCGCGCCGCGCGAAGGCTATTCCTTCTACGCCGCGGAGACCGCGCAGGGCCGCGCGATGCCGCCGGCCATCCCGGCCGAACAGGCGCGGCTCGATCGCGACGGCAAGGCGCGGATCCGTCTCGCCGCGCCGCCGCTCGAGCGCCCGATGCTGCTGCAGACGGAGTTGAAGTTCCAGGACCCGAACGGAGAGACGCAGACCGTCGGCAGTGCCGCCATGCTGTGGCCCGATCGCATGAAGCTCGGCCTGCGCGTGCGCGCGAAGGAGCGCGACCGGCCGCAGGCGATCGAAGGCATCGCGCTCGACGACAGGGACCGACCAGTGGCGGACGAACCCGTCACGGTGCGCGCCAGGCCCGTGCGGCGGGACTGGAGCGGTGGCCAGTACAGCATCGTCGATCTGGGCCCCGAGACGCAGGTGTGCAGCGCGCGCACCGACGCGCAGGGCCAATGGACCTGCGAATGGCGACTGCCCGACGATGCGCAGGGCGCACAGGTTGCCGAACACTGGCTGTTCGAGGCCAGTGCCGCCTCGCTCAGGCACAGCCGGTCGATCGTGCGCACCGCGATGCTCGAGAGCCGCGGGTCGCTCGGCTGGCGCGAGGCGCTGGCGCGCAACGCGCTGCAGGTCGACAACGGCCCGGACTTCGGCCCCGGCGACACGGCCATCGTCGTCGCGCGCCCCGAGCGCCTGCCGGCCCATCTGCTGTTGACCGTCGAGCGCGAGGGCGTGATGAGCGCGAGCGTGCATGCGCTCTCCGCGCTGCAGCAGCGCATCGCGTTGCCGCTCGCCGCGCAGTACGCGCCCAACGTGGCCCTGTCCGCGCGCTACGTGTATCCGCTGCAGGGCGCGGGCAAGAACGAGCCGCTGTCGAGCGCGCAGCGCGCCGACCTGCGGGTACGGCCCGATGCATGGA
>NZ_JBZAYE010000701.1:0-3570 GCF_058244205.1 Variovorax sp. 20P10.2.4 | reverse complement strand
GATCGGCCACCAGCGCGCGCGCCGGCTCCGATTCGCCGCCCACGTAGATGCGTGGCCGCGCGCGGTGCAGGCCCGCCGGGCTCAGCCGGTAGTCGTCGAGCTTGAAGTGCTCGCCCGCGAAGCGCGTGCGCTCGCCGCGCAGCAGCGACTCCACCACCTCGATCCATTCGCGGCCATAGGCATAGCGCGCATCGTGCTCGGCGAAGGGAATACCGGCGCGCTCGAGCTCGGGCCGGTTCCAGGCATTGACGAGGTTGATCGCGAAGCGCCCGCCGCTGATCTCCTCGATGCCCAGCGCCATCTTCGCGAGCACCGCGGGGTGATAGAGGTAGGGCTTGATGGCCGCGATGATCTCGATGCGCGAGGTCAGCGCGGCCAGCGCCGCGGCGGCCGTCCAGGCCTCGAGCTGCGCGCTCTCGCCATCGTGCGGATTGACCGTGTGCTGCGCCACCAGCACCGAGTCGAAACCGAGCCGCTCGGCCTCGAGCACCAGCGCGCGGTTGCGCCGCCAGGAGGCGTCGTAGGGCTCGTCGGGGTCCTGCAGCGCGGCGCGGCTGCCGTGCACCAGCGCCCAGATGCCGAAGCGCGGGCCGGGCCCGCTGGAAGAAGTAGAGGTCATGGCGATGAGGAAGGGTTATGCGGCGGCATCGCGCAGCAGCGGCAGCAGCTGCTCGCCCTGCCGGCGGATCTCGTTGAGGTAGGGCGTATCGGACAGCACGAAGTGCGTGATGCCCAGCGCCTGGTACTTGCGCAGCGAGCGCGCGACGTCCTGCGCCGAGCCCACGAGCCAGGTGGTAGCGGCACCGCCGCCGCCGTACTTGCCGGGCGTGGTGTAGAGGTTGTCGTCGAGCACCTCGCCGCGCTCGTGCAGCTGCAGCAGCCGGCGCTGGCCCACGGCCTGCGCGCGGTCGGGCTCGCCGGGCGCCGCGCCGCGCGCCATCTGCGCCACCTTGGCCTCGGCATCGGCCCAGGCCTCCTCGGTGGTGTCGCGTACCAGCGTCGTGACCCGCAGGCCGAAGCGCAGCGGCGGCAGATCGCGGTCGAGGCTGCGGCTCAACGCCTTCAGCCGCTCGATGCGTTCCTCGATGCCGTCGCGCGGCTCGCCCCAGAACAGCTGCACGTCAGCCTCGGTCGCCGACACCCGCTCGGCCGCCTCGGAGGCGCCGCCGAAATAGATCGTCGGATGGCGTCGCGCGCCGCGCACCTCGATGCGCGGCTGCACGGTGGCGTTCTCCACGCCGAAGTGCTCGCCACGGTAGGTCACGCCCTCCTCGGTCCAGAGCCGGCGCACCAGGTGGATGAACTCGCGCGTGCGCGCATAGCGCTGCGCGGGGTCGCCCTCGCTGTCGCCATAGGCCGCGAGCTGGTCCTTGCCCGAGACGATGTTGATGCGCACGCGGCCGCCGCTCAGATGGTCGAGCGTGGCCGCGGCCGATGCGAACTGCGCGGGCCGCCAGTAGCCGGGGCGGATCGCGATCAGCGGCTCGAAGGTGGTGGTGCGCGCGGCCAGCGCGGTCGCCACCGTGAAGGTGTCGGGCCGGCCCCAGCCGGCGCCGAGCAGCGCGCCCTTCCAGCCGTGCGCCTCGAGCGCCAGGGCATGCCGGGTCAGCGTGTCGAGGCTGTTGTGGCCTTCGACGGCGGCGTCGCCGCGATGGCCGGCCACGACCTGGTTGGGGACGTACCAGAGAAATTCGGTGGGTTCGCTCATGCGTGGGCTTGCCGGTGGGAAGGAATCGATGCGGCCACGGCGGCAGGATGCGCGGGCCGCGCGAGCCCCAGGTGCTCGCGCAGCGTGCGGCCGGTGTATTCAGTGCGGAACAGCCCGCGCCGCTGCAGCTCGGGAATCACGAGCCGCGCGAAGTCGCTCAGACCATACGGCAGCGTCGGCGCGAGCACGTTGAAGCCGTCGGCCGCGCCGGTGCTGAACCAGTGCTCGAGCTGGTCGGCAATAGCTTCGGGCGTGCCGACCACGGTCCAGTGGCCGCGCGCACCCGCCACCTTCTCGTAGAGCTGGCGGATCGACAGGTCGTCGCGGCGCGCCATCTCGGAGAACAGCGCCTGGCGGCTCTTCCAGCCCTCGGTGACCGGCAGGTCCTGCGGAAAGGGACCGTCGACCGCGTAGCCCGAGAGGTCGACGTTGCCGAGGAAGGTCGACAGCAGCCCCACGCCGAGCACCGGGTCGATCAGGCCCTGCAGCTGTTCGAACTTCTCCTGCGCCTCCTGCTGGCTGCGACCGACGAAGGGCGAGATGCCCGGCAGGATCTTGAGCGAATCGGGGCCGCGCCCGTGCGCGGCCAGCCGCGCCTTGAGGCCGGCGTAGAAAGCGCGCGCATCCTCGGGCGTCTGCTGGGCCGTGAACACCACCTCGGCCGTGGCGGCAGCCAGGTCCTGCCCGTCGCCCGACGACCCGGCCTGCACCAGCACCGGGTGGCCCTGCGGCGCGCGCGGCGTCTGCAGCCCGCCATGCAGCGTGAAGTGCTCGCCTTCGTGCGCCACGCGG
The DNA here is from genome assembly GCF_058244205.1 of Variovorax sp. 20P10.2.4. NCBI lineage: Bacteria > Pseudomonadati > Pseudomonadota > Betaproteobacteria > Burkholderiales > Comamonadaceae > Variovorax > Variovorax sp. 20P10.2.4. Next base: position 1,070 of record NZ_JBZAYE010000701.1, on the reverse strand, counting down.
TGCAGCTTCGCGGGATCGAAGAAGCGGTTGGCCGCCTTGTCGTGCACGAAGGCATCGTCCTCCCAGGTGTCCCACAGCCCCTTGACGATCTTCACGTACTCGTGGGCACGCGCATAGCGGTGCGCATGCGCGAACTGCTGCGGCAGCCCGAAGCTGCGTGCCTCGAAATCGCTGCCCGAGGTCACGAGGTTCCAGCCGCTGCGCCCGCCGCTGACCTGGTCGAGCGAGGCGTACTTGCGCGCCAGGTGGTAGGGCGGCAGGTAGGTGGCCGACACGGTCGCCACCAGCCCGATGTGCGTGGTCGACTGCGACAGCGCCGCCAGCGTGACCAGCGGATCGAGCGGATACCACAGCGCGTTCTTCGCCACCACCTCGTCGGGCGGCCCGGGCAGGCCGACGTTGTCGGCGAAGAAGATGGCGTCGAACTTCGCGGCCTCGGCGATGCGCGTCCATTCGCGCAGCGCCTCGATGCGGCTCGCGGCGCCCGGGTCCACGTCGGGATGGCGCCAGGCCGCGAGGTGATGACCCACGCCGAAGAAGAAGGCGCCCAGGTGCATCTGGCGGCGCGTGCCCGCCTCGTTCATCGCGCTGCCTCCGTCGCCGGAACGCAAGCGCGCGATGCGGATATGCACATGTGCTTTTCTTCGTTCGCCCGCGAGCGGCTTCGCTCCATCGTTGGGTTCTTCATTTCACCGACTTCCAAAGGATTCCTCGCATGAGCCGCGACCGACTCTTCCTGCTCGAGGCAGGCTTCACCGACGACAAGCACCCGGGCGATGCCTTCGTCTGCCCCGACGGCCTGCCCATCGAGGGGCTGCTGGCCTCGGCGCCCGAACAGGCCGCGCGCCTCGAGGTGCACCGGCTGCCGTTCCCTCGCCCGCGCGCGGCCGTGGTGGCGCTGCTCGACGAGGCGCACCAGAGCCTGCCGGTGCTGGTGTTCGGCGACGAGCCGCCGGCACCGTCCGATGCGCAGTCGCTCGGCGCCTTGCGCTTCGTGACCGACACGCGCCGCATCCTCGCGCTGCTGGCCGAGCGCCACGGCTTCCCGAAGGTGCATTGACCTCCGACCG
>NZ_JBZAYE010000700.1:0-3573 GCF_058244205.1 Variovorax sp. 20P10.2.4 | reverse complement strand
GGCGCAGCATCGTGCGCGACACCGCCGAGCCGCAGGAGGCGACGCGCCGCCTCGCGCTGATGAACCTGATGGTGACCGTGGGCCCGAGCATCGCGCCGCTGGTCGGCGGCGCGCTCGCCACCGCCCTGGGCTGGCGCTCGATCTTCTACGGCCTGTTCGCGCTCGGCATCGTCGGCCTGCTGTTCACCTGGCGCCTGCTGCCCGAGACCGGCCGGCCCGGCGCGCCCGTCAGCGCGCCCGCGCTCGCGCGCAACTACGCGCGGCTGCTGCGCTCGCCGGCCTTCCTCGGCTTCTCCATCGGCGGCGGCTGCGCCACCACCTCGATGTACGCCTTCATCGCCTCGGCGCCGTTCATCTTCGTCGACCAGCTGCACCGGCCCGCGCACGAGGCCGGCATCTACCTCGCGATCCTGGTCTCGGGCGTGTGGCTCGGCAGCTTCCTCACCAGCCACCTGATCGCGCGCGTGCGCGTCGACCGGCTCATGATCCGTTCCAACGCGCTCAGCGTGGCCGCGGCCTTCGTGCTGCTGGGTGCCGCGCTCACCGACCACCTGTCGGTGCCGCTGATCGTCGCCGCCATGTTCCTGTTCACCGTCGGTGCCGGCATGGCCTCGCCGGCCGCGCTCACGCAGGCGATCAGCGTCAATCCGCAGATCATCGGCTCGGCCTCGGGCCTCTACGGCTTCACGCAGATGGCGGTGGGCGCGCTGTGCACCGCGCTCGCGGGCATGGGGCACCGCAACCCCGCGCTGGCCTCGGCGATCGTGCTCGCGGGGGCGGGGATCGTGGCGCAGCTGTCGTTTGCGATCGCGCTGCGTTCGCAGCGCAAGGCGGCGGCGGGCTGAGCCGCGCCGCGCTCGGCTACTTCGCGAACAACCACCCGCCCTTGGGCTGCCGCATCAGCTCGTGGTGCTTGACCGCGCGTTCCTCGCCGTCGTCGCCCACGTACACCACCTCGAAGCGCAGCAGCTTGGGCGACACCATCTTCCAGTTCTGGATCCGCTTGACGGTCACGCAGGCGGTCTTGTCGTGGTACTGCATCTGCGCCATCGGGCCGCCCTGGAAGCCCTGGGCGTCGAACAGCCGGCCCGGCGCCGCGAAGGGGTTGAGCACCGCGCCGTTGCGCGCGGTGATGCAGCCCTCGGTGCGCAGGAACGACTCGATGGTCGGCGAGGCGCTGCGCACCACGCGGCCCACGGCCGGGGTCGGTGGCTTGGCGGCGATCTGCTCGCGGATGCGCTCGACCTGGTCCTCGGTGATCGGCGCCAGGCCGTCCCTTGAGACGATGGGCGGCGGGGCGGGCGCGGGCGGCGGCGGGGGCGCTGGCATCAGCGGCTCGAACACCGAGCAGCCGCCGAGCGAGGCGAAGGCCAGGGCCGCCATCGTGGCGGGCAGGCGGCGCGGAAAGGGAGCGGTCTCGGCGGCGGATGTCGATCCGGACTTCATGGCTGGAGTCTCCTGTCGGCGGCGCGAAGCCGCTGGCTGAAAAAAGCAGGCCGCGAACATGCGGTGCGGGCGCGCGAAGCCTTCGTCGTCAAAAGCGTTCCTGCGGCGCGAGGTAGCGCCACTGGCCGGGCGCGAGGCCGGCCAGCGGCACGCGTCCGATGCGGATGCGGCGCATCGCGAGGATGCGCAGCTCCATGCGGTCGCACAGGTGCGCGACCTGGCCCGGCTGCGCGCCCTTGAGCGCGAAGCGCAGCCCGGTCTGCTCGGGGGTCTGGCGGCCGATGCTCACGCGCGCCGGCGTGCGCTCGAAGCGCGCGAGCTGCTCGGGCGAGACGGCCCCGGCCACGTCGACCATGATCTCGTGCTCGATGACGGAGGCGTCCTCGTGCAGCTTGCGCTCGATGCGGAATTCCTGCGTGAAGGCCACCAGGCCGCTGGCGCCGGTCTCCAGCGGCGTCATGCATTGCTGGCCGCGTGCGTGCGCGGGCAGGAAGCGCGGCGTTCCGTGCGCGGCCGCGAGGTTGGCCGCCACCAGCAGCGTGTGCGCTTGCTCGATGCGCAGGCCGGCCGGCTTGTGCAGCAGCAGCGTCACAGGCAGCACCGGCTCGGGCCGCGCGCCCGCCTCGATCTCCACCTGCTGGTGCGGCTGCACGCGCGATTGCGGCAGCAGCGCCGGCTGGCCGTCGACGCGCACCGCCCCGTTCTCGATCAGCAGCTCGGCCTCGCGGCGCGAGCAGCCCGCGAGCGCGGCCACGCGCTTGGCGAGGCGGATGCCCTCGGCGTCGTGCCTGTCTTGCGCACTCATGAGCCGACGACCGCCTGCTGCCGGATGCGCGCCACGTGCGCCGCCAGCGAGCGCGCGGCCACCGGCCACAGCCGCTCGGGCACGTCGTCGTAGGCCAGCGGCAGCCATTGCTCGGGCGTGCCCTCGGGCAGCTTGCGCATCGCGGCCGCGATCTTGGCCTCGCGCTTGAGGCGGTGCGCCTTCAGGTAGGCGATGGCCGTGCGCGCGAAGCCGATCACGTGGCCGTGCGCGGGCAGGATGAATTCGACGCCGCCGGCCTCGCAGGTTGCGTCGAGCTTGTCGAGCGAATCGAGGTAGGCCGTCATGTCGCCGTCGGGCGGATCGACCACCGTGGTGCTGCCGTTGAGGATGTGGTCGCCCGAGAACAGCAGCCCGTCCTCCTCGAGCACCAGGCACAGGTGGTTGGCCGCGTGGCCCGGCGTGTGGACCACGCGCAGCGTGTGCGTGAGCGGCTGGCCATCGGCACCGGTGCCCGCGAGTACCAGGCGTTCGCCGTCGGCCAGCTCGCGCTCGGCCGAGAAGCGCGCGCTCGCGCGCGCCGTGGGTGCCGACGACAGCCCCAGGATCGGCGGCTTCGCGGCGCCAGCCAGCGCCTGCAGCGGCGCGGCGCCCGGCGAATGGTCGGCATGCGAATGCGTGCAGACGATCATGCGGATGTCGCCCTTGGCGGCCTGCCACAGCCGCTCGATGTGGGCGGGGTCGTTCGGGCCCGGATCGATCACGATGTGGCCGGTGGCGGCGTCGCCCACGATGTAGCTGTTGGTGCCCGGGCCGGTCATCGCGCCCGGGTTGGGCGCGGTCAGGCGCTGCACGTTCTTCAGCAGCGCCACCGGTGCGTCGCTCTTCCAGTCGAGCGAATGCAGCATCTGGCCGTCGGGGCAGACCAGCGCGAGCTCGCCGTAGGGCGGGTCGTTCTCCATGTAGCGCTCGTCGCGGCCGTTGACGAAGCCGCCGCGCGGGCAGCTGGTCCACAGCGGCTGCTCGCTCGCGCAGGCCGCGAGCACCGCGTCGACGCTGGCATACGAGGCCATGCGCTGCAGCGTGCGCACGGTCGGGAAGATCATGAAGAAGCTGCCGGCCGCGTGGCGCGCCAGCGCATCGGCCGGGCGCACCCAGCTGGGCTCGAACTGCTCGCTCTCGTCGGCCGAGGGTTCCTGGCCCTCGGGCATGCGCGCCACCAGGAAGGGCACGTCGAAGCGCTTGGGCAGGTCGCGGTCGGTGATCCAGTGCGCGAAGGTGAACACGCGGTCGGCCTCGAGCACCAGCCCGCGCGCCGCGCACTGCTCGGCGAAGGGCACGGCCGCGTGGCCGTCGCGGTCCAT
>NZ_JBZAYE010000070.1:0-19803 GCF_058244205.1 Variovorax sp. 20P10.2.4 | reverse complement strand
CGCGCCCGAGGATGTGGTACTGATCGCCGGCAAGGGCCACGAGGCCTGGCAGGAGATCGCGGGCCAGCGCCTGCCGTTCTCCGATCGCAGCCATGCGCATGACGCGCTCGCGAAGCGGAGGGGCGCATGAGCGACACCATCTCCCTCGCGCTGACGCTGGCGCAACTGCAGCAATGGATTCCGGGCGCGCGCCTCGTCGGCGATCCCGCGACCGTGATCGTGCGCGTGCACACCGACACCCGCACCCTGGCCACGGGCGACCTGTTCGTCGCGCTCAAGGGCGAGAACTTCGATGCCAACGACTTCCTGCCGCAGGCCCGCGCCAGCGGCGCGGTGGCCGCGGTCGCGCACGGCGGCCTCGAGGCCGCGGGCCTGGCCGGCCTCGAGGTGCCCGACACCCTGGTGGCGCTCGGCGCCATCGGCGCGCACTGGCGCGCGCAGTTCTCGCTGCCGCTGATCGCGGTGACGGGCAGCAACGGCAAGACCACCGTCACCCAGATGATCGCGGCCATCCTGATGGCCTCGAAGCCCGAGCGCGCGCTCGCGACCGCCGGCAACTTCAACAACGAGATCGGCGTGCCGCTGACCCTGCTGCGCCTGCGCGCGCAGCACCAGCGCGCGGTGGTCGAGCTCGGCATGAACCATCCGGGCGAGATCGCGCGGCTGGCCGCCATCTCGCGCCCGACCATCGCGCTGGTGAACAACGCCCAGCGCGAGCACCAGGAGTTCATGGTCAGCGTCGAGGCCGTGGCGGTCGAGAACGCCGCCGTGTTCGCGGCGCTGCCCGACGACGGCACGGCCGTGTTCCCGCACGGCGACGAGTTCACCACGCTGTGGAGCGACATGGCGCGCGACGGCGCCGCGCGCCGCTGCCTGACCTTCGGCGAGCACGACGACGCCGACATCGGCCTCGAGCATGCCGAATGGACCCAGGGCGCCTGGCAGGTGCGCGTGCGCACGCCGCTCGGCGGCTTCGCCACGCGGCTGCACATCGCGGGCCGCCACAACGTGATCAATGCGCTCGCGGCCACCGCCTGTGCACTGGCCGCGGGCGTGTCGATCGACACCATCGCCGCCGGCCTCGATGCCTTCGAGCCGGTCAAGGGCCGCTCCAAGGCCAGTGCGCTCGCGCTGGCCGGCGGCCGCGCCATCACGCTGGTCGACGACAGCTACAACGCCAACCCCGACTCGGTGCGCGCCGCGATCGACGTGCTCGCCGCGCTGCCGGGCCCGCGCCTGCTGGTGCTGGGCGACATGGCCGAGGTCGGTGAGCGCTCGGACGAATTCCATGCCGAGGTCGGCGACTGGGCGCGCCAGCGCGGCATCGAGACCGTCTACACGCTCGGCAGCGCTTCCGAGCACAGCATCGCCGCCTTCCAGCGGGGCGATGCGGCCACGGTCGGCGGCGGACGCCATTTCGAGGACATCGACACCCTGAACGCCGCGGTGCTCGCGCGGCTGCCGCTGGTCGGCAGCGTGCTGGTCAAGGGCTCGCGCTCCATGAAGATGGAACGCGTGGTCCAGGCCATCGCCGCGCAGGGTGCGACCCCGCAGACACAACCACAACAAGAAGGAGGCCGTCCCTGATGCGGGGGCGGTGCGCAATTTCATGTTCATGAGCCTGGCCCAATGGCTGCAGACCCTCTCGCCGGAACTCGGGTTCCTGCGGGTGTTCCAGTACCTGACCTTCCGCGCGCTGATGGCGGCGCTGACCGCGCTCGTGGTCGGCCTCGTGGCCGGTCCGTACGTGATCCGGCGCCTGACCGCGCTGAAGATCGGCCAGCCGGTGCGCGGCTACGCGATGGAAACCCACCTGAGCAAGAGCGGCACGCCCACCATGGGCGGCGTGCTGGTGCTGTTCGCGATCGCTTTCGCCACCATCCTGTGGTTCGACCTCTCGAACCGCTTCGTCTGGATCGTGCTGTGGGTCACGCTGGGCTTCGGTGCGATCGGCTGGGTCGACGACTGGCGCAAGGTGGTGCACAAGGACCCCGAGGGCATGCGCTCGCGCGAGAAGTACTTCTGGCAATCGGTGGTGGGGCTGCTCGCGGCCTTCTACCTGCTGTTCAGCATCTCCGAGAGCTCGAACTGGCGCGTGCTGCAGCTGTTCTTCGCCTGGGTGCAGTCGGGCTTCGACCTCGACTTCCCGCCCAAGATCAACCTGCTGGTGCCCTTCTTCAAGGAAGTCAGCTATCCGCTGGGCGGCATCGGCTTCGTGATCCTGACCTACCTGGTGATCGTGGGCGCGAGCAACGCGGTGAACCTCACCGACGGCCTCGACGGCCTGGCGATCATGCCGGTGGTGATGGTGGGCTCGGCGCTGGGCGTGTTCGCCTACGTGACCGGCAGCGCGGTCTACTCGAAGTACCTGCTGTTCCCGAACATCCCGGGCTCGGGCGAGCTGCTGGTGTTCTGCTCCGCGATGGCCGGCGCGGGCCTGGCCTTCCTCTGGTTCAACACCCATCCAGCGCAGGTCTTCATGGGCGACGTGGGCGCGCTCGCGCTCGGTGGCGCGCTGGGCACCATCGCGGTCATCGTGCGCCAGGAGATCGTGTTCTTCATCATGGGCGGCATCTTCGTGGTCGAGGCGATCTCGGTGATGGCCCAGGTCACCTACTTCAAGTACACGAAGAAGCGCTTCGGCGAGGGCCGCCGCGTGCTCAAGATGGCGCCGCTGCACCACCACTTCGAGAAGAGCGGCTGGCGCGAGACGCAGGTCGTGGTGCGCTTCTGGATCATCACGATGCTGCTGTGCCTCGTGGGCCTGTCGACGCTGAAGCTGCGCTGAGAGACGACGCATGCGGCACCTGAAAGACCTCCCCGTCCTCATCCTCGGCCTCGGCGCGTCCGGGCTGGCGATGGCGCGCTGGTGCGCGCGCCATGGCGCGCAGGTGACGGTGGCCGACACGCGCGAGGCGCCGGCCCTGCTCGACACGCTGCGTGCCGAGTGGCCCGAGGCGGTGTTCGTCGGCGGGCCGTTCACGGCCGCGCTGATCGAGGGCACGCCCATCCGCGCCGTCTACCGCTCGCCGGGCCTGAGCCCCGAGACCATCGCGCCGGTGGCCGATGCGGCGCGGGCCGTCGGCCTGCCGGTGGGCGGCGAGCTCGACCTGTTCGCGCGTGCGCTGGCGGATCTCGCCATCGTCGAGACGCCGGCGCTGGTCGAGGTTGAAGAAGAAAGCGCGGCGCAAGGCGAACTGGCGCTGGAGGCAGCGGTGCCGGCCGAGAGCGAGCCGGCGCCCGAGGCGGAGGCGCCTGTCGTGTCGCCCGAAGTTCAGGCGCCGGTCGCGGAAGAAACCGTCGCTGCGGAAGAGGTCGCGATCGAACCGGTCATGCCCGAGACTCCGGCAGTGGCCGAGGCCATCGAAGTCGTGGCGCCCGCGAGCGAGGCATCGCCCGCCGAGCCCGCGCCCGTCGAAGCAGCACCCGAGGCACCGCGCGCTCCCGCCGCCGTGCCCGAATCGATGCCGCGCGATCCGTCGTTGAGCGTCCCCGTGCTGCAGCCGCCCGAACCCGAGGCGCCGGTCGCCGATGCGCCCGTGGTGCAGGAAGGCGTCGAGGCCGCGCAGGCGCAGGGCGCCGAACCCGCCGCGATCGAAACGCCGGAGGCCGCCGAAGGCACGCAGCCCGAACCGGCCGAGCCCGCCGAGTCCGAGGCTCCCGCCGCGCCCGTCGCCGCACCGGCTTCCAAGCCCGCGTCGAACCTGCCGGCCTTCACGGTCGGCAAGCCCTACGTCGCCACGGCCGCGAAGGAAGCGGCCGACTTCGTCGCGAAGATCGCCGAGTTCGCCGCCACCAATCCCGCCTCGGCCGTGGCCGAGGAAGAGCCCGCGCCGCAGCCCGAAGCCCAGCCCGAGCCGGCCCCCGCGCCCGAACCCGCGAAGGGCTACACGCCGGTCGTGCTCGCGATCACCGGCACCAACGGCAAGACCACGGTCACGGCGCTGACCGGCCAGCTCATCGAGCGCGGCGGCAAGAGCGTGGCGGTGGCCGGCAACATCGGCCCGACGCTGCTCGACACGCTGAGCGCGCATCTCGACGCCGGCACGCTGCCCGAGGCCTGGGTGATCGAGCTCTCGAGCTTCCAGCTCGACGGCGTGCAGGGCTTCGAGCCCGCGGCCGCGACGGTGCTCAACCTCACGCAGGATCACCTGGACTGGCATGGCGACATGCCGGCCTATGCGCAGGCCAAGTCGCGCATCTTCGGCAAGACCGCGCTGATGGTGCTGAACCGCGACGATCCGGCCGTGATGGCGATGCTCGCCACCGCCGGCCAGGAGCCCGTCAAGCCCGTCGAGGAAGTGGTGAATGCCCGCGGCGCACGCCGCGCGCCGGCCAAGCCCAAGGCGCAGCGCGTGCAGGTGCGGCCGCACGTCACCTTCGGCGCGAGCATGCCGCAGCGCCCCGGCGACTACGGCATCGAGCGCGTCAACGGCATGAGCTGGCTGGTGCGCGCGCACGAGGCCGACGAGACGCAGAAGCGCAAGCGCGGCCAGGTGGTCGAGGAAGAGATCTTCGTGCAGCGCCTGATGCCGGCCGATGCGCTGCGCATCCGCGGCCGCCACAACGCGATGAACGCGCTGGCCGCGCTGGCGCTCGCGAACGCGGCCGACTGCCCGCTCGGCCCGATGCTTTACGGTCTGCGCGAGTACCGCGGCGAGCCGCACCGCGTCGAGCCGGTGGCGCTGATCGACGACGTCGAGTACTTCGACGACAGCAAGGGCACCAACGTGGGCGCCACCGTGGCGGCGCTCGGCGGCCTCGGCGAGGACCGCCGCGTGGTCGTGATCCTCGGCGGCGAGGGCAAGGGCCAGGACTTCGAGCCGCTCGCGCTGCCGGTGCGCCAGTACGCGCGCGCCGTGGTGCTGATCGGCCGCGACGCGCCGCTGATCGAGGCCGCGCTGGCTTCCACCGGCGTCACGCTGATGCATGCGGGCTCGATGCACGAGGCCGTGCAGCTGGCCGCGCGCCGCGCCCACCCCGGCGATGCCGTGCTGCTGTCACCGGCCTGTGCGAGCTTCGACATGTTCAAGAACTACCCGCACCGCGCGGCGGTGTTCCGCGAGGCCGTGCAGGCGCTCGAGGACGAGCCGCGCGACTTCGGGGAAACCGATTCGACGGAAGGACCGGCATCGTGAACTCCGCCGCCGCGGGCGCCACGCCCAACACCCGGCCCGGCCGCTTCAGCGGCTGGTTCCGGCGCGCGCGCAGCGGCATCGATGCGCTGCCGGTGCACCTGCCGGTGCGCCTCGGCGGCGCCGGCTTCACGCAGACCAAGGCCACGCCGATCCGCGTGCTGGGCTTCGACCAGGCGCTGGTGTGGGTCACGGTCGCGCTGCTGACCTGGGGCCTGATCATGGTCTATTCGGCCTCGATCGCGCTGCCCGACAACCCGCGCTTCGCGCGCGCCGGCTACAGCGCCTCGTACTTCCTCACGCGGCATGCGGCCTCGGTGGTATTCGCCTTCATTGCCGCGCTGCTGGCCTTCCAGATCCCGATGAAGACCTGGGAGCGCGCCGCGCCCTGGCTGTTCGTGGCCTCGCTGCTGCTGCTGGTGGCGGTGCTGATTCCGCACATCGGCATCAGCGTGAACGGCGCGCGGCGCTGGCTGCCGATGGGCTTCATGCGCTTCCAGCCCTCCGAGCTCGCGAAGGTCGCGATGGTGCTCTATGCCGCCAGCTACATGGTGCGCAAGATGGAGATCAAGGAGCGCTTCTTCCGCGCCGTGCTGCCGATGGGCATCGCGGTGGTGGTGGTCGGCATGCTGGTGATGGCCGAACCCGACATGGGCGCCTTCATGGTGATCGCGGTGATCGCGATGGGCATCCTGTTCCTGGGTGGCGTGAACGCGCGCATGTTCTTCGTGATCGCCGCGCTGGTGGTGGTGGCCTTCGGCACCATCGTGGCCACCAGCCCGTGGCGGCGCGAGCGGATCTTCGCCTACCTCGATCCGTGGAGCGAGGAGCACGCGCTCGGCAAGGGCTACCAGCTCTCGCACTCGCTGATCGCCATCGGCCGCGGCGAGATCTTCGGCGTCGGCCTCGGCGGCAGCGTCGAGAAGCTGCACTGGCTGCCCGAGGCCCACACCGACTTCCTGCTGGCCGTGATCGGCGAGGAGTTCGGCCTGGTCGGCGTGCTGCTGATCATCGGCCTGTTCCTCTGGCTCACGCGCCGCGTGATGCACATCGGCCGCCAGGCGATCGCGCTGGACCGCGTGTTCTCGGGCCTCGTGGCCCAGGGCGTGGGCGTGTGGATCGGCTTCCAGGCCTTCATCAACATGGGCGTGAACCTCGGCGCGCTGCCGACCAAGGGCCTCACGCTGCCGCTGATGAGCTTCGGCGGCTCGGCGATCCTGATGAACATGGTGGCGCTGGCGATCGTGCTGCGCATCGACTACGAGAATCGTGTGTTGATGCGGGGAGGCCGCGTATGACCGGCCGCACCGCACTCGTGATGGCCGGCGGCACCGGCGGCCACATCTTCCCGGGCCTCGCCGTGGCCGAGGCGCTGCGCGAGCGCGGCTGGCGCGTGCACTGGCTGGGCGCGCCCGGCGGCATGGAAGAGAAGCTGGTGCCGCCGCGCGGCTTCGCCTTCGAGCCGGTGCAGTTCGGCGGCGTGCGCGGCAAGGGTCCGCTCACGCTGTTCCTGCTGCCGCTGCGCCTGCTGCGTGCCTTCTGGCAGAGCCTGCGCGTGGTGCGCCGCGTGAAGCCCGACGTGCTCGTAGGCCTGGGCGGTTACATCACCTTTCCGGGCGGGATGATGGGCGTGCTGCTCAACAAGCCGCTGGTGCTGCACGAGCAGAACTCGGTCGCGGGCCTCGCCAACAAGGTGCTGGCGGGCGTGGCCGACCGCGTCTTCACCGCTTTTCCCAACGTGATCAAGAAGGCGCAGTGGATCGGCAACCCGCTGCGCGCGGCCTTCACCTCGCAGCCGGCGCCGGCCGAGCGCTTCGCGGGCCGCAGCGGTCCGCTCAAGCTGCTGGTGGTCGGCGGCAGCCTCGGCGCCAAGGCGCTCAACGCGGTGGTGCCGCAGGCGCTCGCGCGCATCGAGCCGGGCACGCGCCCGCAGGTGCTGCACCAGAGCGGCGCCAAGCAGATCGACGAGCTGCGCGCCAACTATGCGGCCGCCGGCGTCGAGGGCGAGCTCACGCCCTTCATCGAGGACACGGCCCTGGCCTATGCCGAGGCCGACCTCATCGTCGCGCGCGCCGGTGCCAGCACCGTGACCGAAATCGCGGCCGTCGGCGCCGCGGCGCTGTTCGTGCCTTTTCCTTCCGCGGTCGACGACCACCAGACCACCAACGCGCGCTTCCTCGTCGATGCCGGCGGCGGCTGGCTGGTGCAACAGACCGATCTCACCCCTGAATTGCTGGCCGATTTGCTACAGAAGACACAACGAACCGAACTGATCGAACGCGCCGAACGCGCCAGGACGATGCAGAAAACCGAGGCCGTCGAAGCGATGGTGCGCGCTTGCGAGGAGCTGGCACGATGAAACACGCGATTCGCCACATCCACTTCGTCGGCATCGGCGGCTCCGGCATGAGCGGCATCGCCGAAGTGCTGCTGAACCTCGGCTACCGCATCACCGGCTCCGACCTGTCCGACAGCGCCACGCTGCGCCGGCTCGCGGGCCTGGGCATCGGCACCTTCGTGGGCCATGCGGCCTCGAACGTCGAGGGTGCCGACGCGGTCGTGACCTCGACCGCGGTGCAGGCCGACAACCCCGAGGTGCTGACCGCGCGCGAGAAGCGCATCCCGGTCGTGCCGCGCGCCGTCATGCTGGCCGAGCTGATGCGCCTGAAGCAGGGCATCGCGATCGCCGGCACGCACGGCAAGACCACCACCACCAGCCTGGTGGCGAGCGTGCTCGCGGCCGCGGGGCTCGATCCCACCTTCGTGATCGGCGGCCGGCTCAACAGCGCGGGCGCCAACGCGCAGCTCGGCAGCGGCGACTACATCGTGGTCGAGGCCGACGAATCAGACGCCTCGTTCCTGAACCTGCTGCCGGTGATGGCGGTGGTCACGAACATCGACGCCGACCACATGGAGACCTACGGGCACGACTTCGGCAAGCTGAAGAAGGCCTTCGTCGACTTCCTGCACCGCATGCCCTTCTACGGCACGGCGATCCTGTGCACCGACGATCCGGCGGTGCGCGAGATCGTGGCCGACGTGACCTGCCCGGTCACCAGCTACGGCTTCGGCGAGGACGCCCAGGTGCGCGCGGTCGACGTGCGCGCCGTCGGCGGCCAGATGCACTTCACCGCGCAGCGCCGCAACGGCGTGACCCTGCCGGACCTGCCGGTGGTGCTGAACCTGCCGGGCGAGCACAACGTGCGCAATGCGCTGTCGGTGATCGCGGTGGCGGTCGAGCTCGGCATCGCCGACGAGGCGGTGCAGCGCGGGCTGGCCGACTTCAAGGGCGTGGGCCGGCGCTTCCAGAGCTATGGCGAGGTCGCGGCCCGGGCCGGCGACGGCAGCTTCACCGTGATCGACGACTACGGCCACCACCCGGTGGAGATGGCCGCCACGCTCGCGGCCGCGCGCGGTGCCTTCCCGGGCCGGCGCCTGGTGCTGGCCTTCCAGCCGCACCGCTATACCCGCACGCGCGACTGCTTCGAGGACTTCGTCAAGGTCATCGGCACCGCCGACGCGGTGCTGCTCGGCGAGGTCTACGCGGCCGGCGAGCAGCCCATCGTGGCGGCCGACGGCCGCACGCTGGCGCGGGCGCTGCGCGTGGCCGGCAAGGTCGAGCCGGTGTTCGTCGACGACATCGCCGCGATGCCGCAGGCCATCCTCGACAACGCGCGTGCCGGCGACGTGGTGCTGTGCATGGGCGCGGGCTCCATCGGCGCGGTGCCGGGCAAGGTGGTCGAGCTCGGCGCGGCGCCGGCGGTGGCCGCATCTTCTTCATCCACGACATCGCAGCACGCTGCGCACAAGGGGGAGGCGTCGTGAGCCTTCAGGATCCCAAACTCTTCGGCAAGGTCGCCGTGCTGTTCGGCGGCAGTTCGGCCGAGCGCGAGGTCTCGCTGATGTCGGGCACCGGCGTGCTCGAGGCACTGCGCTCGCGCGGCGTCGATGCCCATGCCTTCGACCCGTCGCAGCGCGACCTGTCCGAGCTCCGGCGCGAGGGCTTCGCGCGCTGCTTCGTGGCGCTGCATGGCCGCCACGGCGAGGACGGCACGGTGCAGGGCGCGCTCGAGATGCTCGGCATTCCCTACACCGGCTCGGGCGTGATGGCCTCGAGCGTGGCGATGGACAAGGTCATGACCAAGCGCATCTGGCAGGCCGACGGCCTGCCCACGCCCAAGTACGTGCGCCTGGCCTTCGACCAGCAGAGCCGCGAACAGGTGATGGCCGTGCCCGACGTGCTGGGCCTGCCGCTGATCGTGAAGCCGCCGCGCGAGGGTTCTTCGATCGGCGTGACCAAGGTCGAGGGCTATTCGCAGATGCAGGACGCGGTGACGCTGTCGGTCAATTACGACGCCGACGTGCTCTGCGAGGAGTTCATCGAGGGCGAGGAAGTCACCTGCGCCGTGCTCGGCAGCGGCCTCGACGCGCATGCGCTGCCGGTGGTGCGCATCGCCGCGCCCGAGGGCGCCTACGACTACCAGAACAAGTACTTCACCGACGATGTGAAATACCACTGCCCGAGCGGCCTGCCCGAGGCGGAGGAGCGCGAGATCCAGCGCATCACGCTGGCGGCCTATCGCACGCTCGGCTGCCGCGGCTGGGGCCGCGCCGACGTGATGATCCGCGCCAGCGACCGCAAGCCCTTCCTGCTCGAGATGAACACCTCGCCGGGCATGACCAGCCATTCGCTGGTGCCGATGTCGGCACGCGCGGCGGGCATCGCCTACGAGGAACTCTGCCTGCGCGTGCTGGCCACGGCCACGCTCGACGCCACGGGAGGCGCGCACTGAAGATGGCCGACAGCATCCCCACGCCCTTCGACGTCAAGCTCATGAACATCGTCGCGAACCTCGCATTCGTGGCGGTGGGCCTGATGCTGCTCGCCGCGGGCGCCTGGTGGGTGCTGCGCCAGCCTTTCTTTCCGATCGCGGGCATCAAGGTCGACGGCGAGGTGACGCACAACAACGCCGTCACCCTGCGCGCCAACGTGGCGCCGCAGCTCAACGGCAACTTCTTCACCGTCGACCTCGCGCGTGCGCGCACCGCCTTCGAGTCGGTGCCGTGGGTGCGCAGCGCGGTGGTGCGGCGCGAGTTTCCGAACAAGCTGCGCGTGACGCTGACCGAGCAGGTGCCGGTGGCCAACTGGGGCGACGAAGCCAGCTCCAAGCTGATCAACGGCTTCGGCGATGTGTTCGAGGCCAACGTGGCGGAGGTCGACGACAAGCTGCCGCGGCTGGACGGCCCGATCGAGCAGGCCGGACAGGTGCTGGGCATGTACCGCGTGCTGCAGCCGATGTTCGCGCCCTACGACCTCGAACTCGACGCGCTCACGCTGTCGAGCCGGGGCAGCTGGCGCGCGCAGCTCGACAGCGGCGCCACGATCGAACTGGGCCGGGGTCAGGGCGAGGAGGTGGCGGCGCGGCTGCAGCGCTTCCTGAAGACCGTGACGCAGGTCGCGGGGCAGTACCGCCGGACCATGGAGGACGTCGAGGGCGCCGACCTGCGCCACAACGACGCCTATGCGTTGCGGTTGCGCGGCGTCACCACCGTGGTGACCGACCCCAAGACGCCCAAGAAGAAATAGACGAATACCGAGGACATATCGATGCCCAAAGAATACAAAGACCTGGTTGTCGGCCTCGACATCGGCACCGCGAAGGTGATGGTGGTCGTGGCCGAGGTGCTGCCCGGCGGCGAGCTCAAGCTCGCGGGGCTCGGCATCGCGCCGAGCAATGGCCTCAAGCGCGGCGTGGTGGTGAACATCGACGCGA
This sequence comes from Variovorax sp. 20P10.2.4, assembly GCF_058244205.1. Lineage (NCBI taxonomy): Bacteria > Pseudomonadati > Pseudomonadota > Betaproteobacteria > Burkholderiales > Comamonadaceae > Variovorax > Variovorax sp. 20P10.2.4. The sequence continues at coordinate 8,894 of NZ_JBZAYE010000070.1, read as the reverse complement.
CCGTGCAGAGCATCCAGCAGGCGCTCAAGGAAGCCGAGCTGATGGCCGACTGCAAGATCGGCCGCGTCTACACCGGCATCACCGGCAGCCACATCCGCGGCATCAACTCCAGCGGCATGGTGGCGGTGAAGGACAAGGAAGTGACGCCGGCCGACGTGGCGCGCGTGGTCGAGACCGCGCGTGCCATCAACATCTCGAGCGACCAGCGCCTGCTGCTGGTGGAGCCGCAGGAGTTCGTGATCGATGGCCAGGACGTGAAGGAGCCGATCGGCATGAGCGGCATGCGGCTCGAGGCCAAGGTGCACATCGTGACCGGCGCGCAGAGCGCGGCCGAGAACATCATCAAGTGCGTGCGCCGCTGCGGCCTCGAGGTCGACCAGCTGATGCTGAACCCGCTGGCCTCGAGCCAGGCGGTGCTGACCGAGGACGAGCGCGAGCTCGGCGTGGTGCTGGTGGACATCGGCGCCGGCACCACCGACGTCGCGATCTTCACCAACGGCGCGATCCGCCACACGGCGGTGATCCCGATCGCGGGCGACCTGATCACCAGCGACATCGCGATGGCGCTGCGCACGCCGACCAAGGACGCGGAAGACATCAAGGTCGAGAACGGCTTCGCCAAGCAGCTGCTGGCCGATCCCGACACGCAGGTCGAGGTGCCCGGCCTCGGCGACCGCGGTCCGCGCATGCTGAGCAAGCAGGCGCTGGCCGGCGTGATCGAGCCGCGCATCGAGGAGATCTTCTCGCTGGTGCAGCAGGTGGTGCGCGAGTCGGGCTACGAGGAGGTGCTCTCCTCGGGCGTGGTGCTCACCGGCGGCAGCGCGGTGATGCCCGGCATGGTCGAGCTCGGCGAGGACATCTTCCTCAAGCCCGTGCGCCGCGGCATCCCGAAGTATTCGAGCGCGCTCTCGGACATGGTCGCGCAGCCGCGCGCGGCCACCGTGATGGGCCTGCTCGAGGAGGCCCGCTTCGCACGCATGCGCGGCTTCAAGGTGGCACAGAAGAACGGGTCGGTAAAAACCGCGTTCGGACGTTTCAAGGACTTCATCGTGGGGAACTTCTGACCATGAGCCACTCCCCACTCTGGCTTGCGCGCGGCAGCCCACCCTTGCATTTCAACGAGCGATGGCGACGAACAGGTCCACCATCACGACGATGAATTCGTTCTCGTCGGGTACCCCAAAAAAGATTCATTCATAGACAACGGCAACTGCAAGATTCAAGGAGTAGAAGATGACCATCGAAATGATCGAAGTCGAAGAGTTCAACCAGGGCACGCAGATCAAGGTGATCGGTGTCGGCGGTGGCGGCGGCAACGCGGTCGCGCACATGATGGAACGCGGCGTGCAGGGCGTGCAGTTCGTCTGCGCGAACACCGATGCGCAGGCCCTGCAGCGCAGCAGCGCGCAGCGCAACATCCAGCTCGGCCTGAGCGGCCTGGGCGCCGGCAGCAAGCCCGAGAAGGGCCGTGAAGCGGCCGAAGCCGCCGTGGACGAGATCCGCGCGGCCATCGACGGCGCGCACATGCTGTTCATCACGGCCGGCATGGGCGGCGGCACCGGCACTGGCGCCGCGCCGGTGATCGCGCGCGTGGCGAAGGAAATGGGCATCCTCACCGTGGGCGTGGTGACCAAGCCCTTCGACTGGGAAGGCGGCCGCCGCATGACCAACGCCGAAGCCGGCCTGGCCGAGCTCGAGGCCAACGTCGACTCGCTGATCGTGGTGCTCAACGAGAAGCTGCTCGACGTGCTGGGCGAGGACATCACCCAGGAAGAAGCCTTCGCGCAAGCCAACGACGTGCTGAAGAACGCCGTGGGCGGGATCTCGGAAATCATCAACGAGTACGGCGGCGTGAACGTCGACTTCGAGGACGTGCGCACCGTGATGGGCGAGCCGGGCAAGGCGATGATGGGCACGGCCGTGTCCTCGGGTCCGGACCGCGCGCGCATCGCGGCCGAGCAGGCCGTGGCCTGCCCGCTGCTCGAAGGCATCGACCTCTCGGGCGCCAAGGGCGTGCTGGTGCTGGTGACCGCATCGAAGAATTCGCTGAAGCTCAACGAGTCGAAGCTCGCGATGAACACCATCCGCGCCTACGCCTCGCCCGATGCGCACGTGATCTACGGTGCGGCCTACGACGACGCCCTCGGCGACGAGATGCGCGTGACCGTGGTCGCCACCGGCCTGTCGCGCGCCGACGCGCGCCGCCAGGCACCGACGCTCGAGGTGATCCGCACCGGCACCGACAACATCCCGTTCAACGTGCCCTCGATGGGCACCGGCCACGGCGGTGGCGGCCACCAGCCCAACTACGAAGGCATGGCCGTGCCCAGCGTGTGGCGCACCAACCGCACGATGGCGGCCGCGAAGGTCGACGCGCTGTCCTCGGGCGGCATGGACGACTTCGAGATCCCGGCCTTCCTGCGTCGCCAAGCCGATTGAGAACCGGACCAGGGCCCGTCGCGGGTATTTCGAAAGAGATGCCGCGCGGCGGGCCCGACCGGACGCAGAGGGTTTGAAGAACTCGCAAGAGGCGCAGGAGGAGGCCCAGATAAAGCCTTCCCGCCTGTATCAGGCGCGTTTTCTTCATCCCTTTGCGTCCATTTGCGGAGTGAGCCCGGCTATGCCGATCGAACGATGCCTATGGGTGTAATAGCCAGGGGATTGGCGCGCCACGCACGTCGCGCGCCTAAAATCGCAGGCGTGCTGCAACAACGAACCCTCAAGTCGATCAGCCGCGCCGTGGGCGTGGGGCTTCACAGCGGGCAGCGCGTGGAACTCACGCTGCGTCCCGCCCCGGCCGATACGGGCATCGTGTTCCGCCGCGTCGATCTGCCCGAACCCGCCGAGATCCGCATGACCGCGGAGGCGGTCACCGACACCCGGCTGGCCTCGACCGTCTCCACCGGCGGCGCCAAGGTCCAGACCGTCGAACACCTGATGTCGGCCTGCGCCGGCCTGGGCATCGACAACCTCTACATCGACATCACGGCCGACGAGGTACCGATCCTCGACGGCTCGGCCTCGTCCTTCGTGTTCCTGCTGCAGAGCGCGGGCATCGAGTTCCAGAAGGCGCCGCGGCGCTTCATCCGCGTGTTGCGCAAGGTCGAGGTGCGCGAGGGCGACGGCGCCAACGAGAAATGGGCCAGCCTCGAGCCGTACCACGGCTACAAGCTCAGCTTCGAGATCGACTTCGACCACCGCGTGGTCAATTCCACGGGCCAGCGTGTGGAGTTCGATCTCGGCAGCGATTCGTACAGCCGCGACATCGCGCGCGCGCGCACCTTCGGCTTCACGAAAGACGTCGAGTACATGCGCACCCGGGGCCTCGCGCTCGGCGGCGGCCTCGACAACGCCGTGGTGATGGACGACACCAAGGTGCTCAATGCCGGCGGCCTGCGCTACGACGACGAGTTCGTGAAGCACAAGATCCTCGACGCGATGGGCGACCTCTACATCATCGGCAAGCCGCTGCTCGCGGCCTACACCGCGTTCCGTTCGGGCCATGCGCTCAACAACAAGCTGCTGCGCGAACTGCTCGCGCACGACGACGCCTACGAGATCGTGACCTTCGCGGACGAGAAGCGCGCGCCGCGCGGCTTCAACGAAGTCGCCCGCGCCTGGTAGGCGAGCCGCGGCCGATCCACCTCGCATGCTCCTCTTTCGCTGGGCCCTGCTGTTCCTCCTGCTGATGGCCGGCGTCTCGTTCGCGTTCTACGCGGGCACCGGCCAACCCAAGTACCGGCGCTTCGGCTGGATCGTGCTCAAGTGGACCTTGCTCGCGGCCTGCGGCTTCTTCGCGGTGCTGATCGCCGAGCGCGTGGCCTGATCCGGACCGGCACCGCCGGTCTCCCTTCGCCGCGTGGATGGCGATCTACGCTCCTCCGTCCGGAGGAGATTTCGTTAAGAATTCCTTTTGTAATATCCGCCCCGAAAAAATTTGATCGGGGAGGGACGGATGACTCCATCGCAACAGGGTGGCGTTGGCGGCGTGGCCGGGGCGGAGGCAGAAAAACGGGGCGGGGAGCGGGTTTTCGGGCTGGATCTTCTGCGGGCACTGGCCATCGGCGGTGTGCTCGTCAGTCATCTGCAACTGGTGTTCTGGGGCGGCCGCTCGGCGCTGGTCGGTGTCCTGGGCACTCTGGGCGTCGAACTCTTCTTCGTCCTCAGCGGCTTCCTCATCGGCGGCCTGCTGCTGGACATCCTCGAGCAGGGCGCCGGCCCGCGGGCCCTGTGGACCTTTCTGGTGCGGCGCTGGATGCGCACGGTCCCGCTGTACTACCTGTGGCTCGGCGTGCTGCTGCTGTACGGGACCTGGGCCGGTGCCACGCGATGGCCCTGGTTCTTCCTGAGCTTCACGCAGAACCTGGCCTGGCCCATGACCAGCGCCTGGTTCGACGTCTCGTGGTCGCTGATGGTCGAGGAGTGGTTCTACCTGCTGTTCGCCAGCCTGCTGATCGCGCTGGCCGGCGTCATGCGCGCCTCGCGGGCCCTCTGGATCAGCTGCGCGCTCTTCATCGCGCTGCCCTTGCTGGCGCGCTGGATCGCCGACGACGCGGTCGCCGCCGACTGGGACGCGCGGATTCGCAAGGTCGTGCTGCTGCGCCTCGACGCGATCGCCTATGGCGTGGCCATGGCCTGGCTGATGCGCAGCCGGCGCCGGGCCTGCGATGCGCTCGCGCAGCCGATGCTGGCGCTGGGCCTCGCGCTGGTCGGTGCCTCGGTGCTGAGCAGCCTGGAGCCGGCCTCCTACCAGAGCGCGTCGTGGCGCGCGGGCTTCTTCAGCCTGACCTCGACGGGCTTCGCGCTGTGCTTTCCGGCCGTCGTGCGGATGCGGCGGCCGGGCCGGGGCATGGAGGCGCTGGTGCGCTGGGCCAGCCAGCGTTCGTACGGCATGTACGTCGTCCATCTGTCGGTGATGGAGTTCGCGCGCCGGCTGATGCTCGACAGTGTGCTGCAGCCGCGCGAGGGCGTGTTGCTGGCCTGCCTGGCCACCGCCGTGCTGGCCGAGTTGTCGTACCGGCTGGTGGAGGTGCCGCTGCTGGTCCGGCGTCCGCCGCAGCATGCGCGCGGCGAACGCGGCCATCGCAACCGCCGCGGCATGCGGGTCATCGCTTCCTGAGCGCGCCGGCGCCTCAGCGCGAGCGCCCCTGGCGGTAGCGCCCGGTCGTCGAGGTCGTCAGCGTGGCGGCCTCCGCCAGCCGCGCCAGCGAACGCCCGACCTGCGCATGCGTGATCGCGATGCCCAGCGCGTCGGCCGCGTCGCTGCCCGGCAGGCCCGGCAGGTCGAGCAGGCGCTTCACCATCTCCTGCACCTGTGCCTTGGCCGCCTGGCCATGGCCCGCCACCGCTTTCTTCATCTGCAGCGCGGTGTACTCGGCCACCGGCAGGTCGCTGGTGACCAGCGCGGTCACGCAGGCGCCGCGCGCCTGGCCCAGCAGCAGCGTGGACTGCGGATTGACGTTGACGAACACGATCTCGACCGCCGAGGCGTCGGGCCGGTAGCGCTCGGTGATCTCGGCGATGCCGTCGAACAGCACCTTGAGGCGCTGTGGCAGGCTGCCGCTGGTGACGCTGCGCGTGCTGATGGTGCCGCTGGCCACGTAGCGCAGCGCATGGCCGTCGACGTCGACGATGCCGAAGCCGGTGGTGTTGAGGCCGGGGTCGATGCCCAGGATGCGCATATGTTCTCTAGGCCCCGAAGTACCAGCGCACGGAATGGAAGAAGATCGGCGCCGCGAAGCACAGCGCATCGACGCGGTCGAGCAGGCCGTTGGCACCCGTGACGCCCACGCCCTTCTGGCCCCAGTTGGGAATGCCGCGATCGCGCTTGAGCGCCTTCATCACGAGGTGGCCCATCGAGCCCGCGATGCAGGCGATGACCGAGACCGCGAGCGCCTGGCCGAACTTGAAGGGCGTGATGAAGGAGAACAGCGCGCCCACCAGGCTGGCCACCGCGATGCCGATGCCCCAGCTGGTCCAGTTGAAGCTGCGGCTCACGTTGGGCGCGAAGGGCGCGCGCTGGCTGCGGCGCGAGATCAGGTGCTGCACCAGCACCGAGGTCTGGACCACGAACACAAGGAAGAACACCAGGAAGGCGCTCTTGCCCTCGTAGCCCGGAAAGCTCAGCAGCAGCAGCGCCGGCACGTGGCTCATGCCGTAGACGCAGACCATGATCCCCCACTGCAGCTTGGCGTTGCGCTCGAGGAAGTGGCTCGGGTCGTCGGCCAGCGCGCTGGCCACCGGGATCGCGAGGAACACGTAGACCGGGATGAACACGGTGAACAGGTCGAAGCGCGCGGTGGCCACGAGCCAGAACTGCACCGGCAGCACGACGAAGAAGGCGAGGATCAGGCTGCGGTGGTCGCCGCGCCGCGTGGGCGAGAGGGTGATGAACTCGCGCAGCGCGAAGAAGGCGATCAGCGCGAACAGCACCGTGGCCACGGTCTCGCCGAGCGCCCAGCCGATCCAGAAGATCACGGCCATGAACCAGGTGGTGCCCAGCAGCTTGCGGAAGTGCGCGAGCTCGGCCTGCCAGGCGGCGTCGTGCACCGGGTTGCGCCGCTCCCTGAAGCTCAGGAAGAAGGCGGCGGTGCTCACGATCACGAGCACGCCGAAGACGATCAGGAACAGCGCCGCGACCTGCTGCGTGGGGCTGAGGCTGCGCAGGAACTGGTTCATTCTTCTTCAAACGTCGCGCAAGGCGATCACTGCGGCACGCGCGCGGTCGAGGAAAGGACGCCGCTCCTCGCCGGCCTCGACGCGGATCGGTGCGCCGAAGGTGACGGAGCAGAGGATCGGCACCGGCACGATCTCGCCCTTGGGCATCACGCGCTGCACGTTGTCGATCCAGGCCGGCACCAGCACCACCTCGGGAAACTGGGTGGCGAGCGCGTAGAGGCCCGACTTGAACTTCTGCGGTTCGCCCGTGTGGCCGCGCGTGCCCTCGGGGAAGATGATGATCGAGTCGCCGCTGCGCAGCGCATCGATCAGCGGGGCGAGCGGGTCGGCCTCGCGGGCTGCCGGGAGCACGGGCGGTGCTGCGGGCGCTTCGGGTACGGAGACCGGTTGCGCGGGCAGGTCGAGTTCGCCCTGGATCTCCGTGCGGACCGGCGCCGTGTCAACGGGCGCGGAGCGCGGCAGCAGCGGCTCCATCGACGGCTCGATGCGTTCGGCGGCGGCGGGCGCCGCGACAGGCGGCACGGGCGTCTCGGCCACGACCGGCACGGCGGGTGCGGGCGGCGAACCGGCGGCCGCCTGCCGCTCCACGTACACCGCGTTGAACACCTCGGTGGTGATCCAGCGCTTGACCGGCGTGTTGGCCCAGTAGTCGCGCGCCGCGATCGGCCGCGTGATGCTGCGCAGCTCCTCGGGCAGCGCGGCCCAGATCATCACCAGGTCGGCATGGCTCTGGTGGTTGGCGAAATAGATGCGCTGCTCGGCCTTCGGCGGGCAGCCGTACCAGCGCGCCTGGGCACCGGTGAGCAATCGCACCACGCCCAACAGCAACCATCCCACGAGCTTCGCCAACATGGAGGCGATGATACGGGGCATGCGATGGCGTCTTGCTCCTCTTTCCCTGGCCGGGGCCGCGGCCCTGTTCGTGCTGCTGGCACTGCTCGCGACCGTGGGCGCGCGCTGGGGCTGGGTGCGCAGCTTCCTCGGCGACGTGCTGGCCGTGGTCTGGGTCTACCTGGTGTTCAAGGCCTTCATCGAGGCGCGCGTGCTGCCTTTGGCGCTCGCGGCCTTCGGCGTGGGGCTGCTGGTGGAACTGGGCCAGTACCTGGCGGCCGCGTGGCAGCTGCACATTCCCAATCGCGCGCTGCGCATCGTGCTCGGCAGCACAGCCGACTGGTGGGACGTGCTGGCCTATGCGATCGGCTTCGCCGCGGTGCTCGCGGGCGAGGCCCTGTTCAGGGCAGGTCGGCCGAAGGCATCCGCGCCACGATCGTCGATGCCCGTCCGTTGAGGTAGGGCGAGTTGGGCCGGCGCTCGTAGAACTTCGGGCTCGGCAGCATCACCGCGAGGCGCGCCGCTTCGTACGAACTCAGGCGCGCGGCCGGCTTCCTGAAGTAGTACTGCGCGGCCGCCTCGGCGCCGAACACGCCTTCGCCCCACTCGACGCTGTTGAGGTAGATCTCGAGGATGCGCCGCTTGTCGAGCAGCGTCTCGAGCAGCACGGCGAGCACCAGCTCCTGGCCCTTGCGCAGCATGGTGCGTTCGCCCGACAGCAGCAGGTTCTTCGCGAGCTGCTGCGTGATGGTGGAGCCGCCGCGCAGCGGTGCCGGTTGCACCGTCTTGCCGCGCGCGGCCGCGCGTGCCATGCGCTTGGCGGCCAGTTCCTCGGCGCGCGCATTGCGCTGGCGCGCGCGTTCGATGGCTTCCCATTCCACGCCGTCGTGGTCGATGAAGCTGGCGTCCTCGCTCGCGATCACCGCGCGCTTGAGGCTGTCGTTGATCTGCGCATAGGGCACCCACTCCTGGCGCCACGCGCCCTCGCTGCCCTTGTGGATGGCGATCTGCCAGGCCTCGGAGCGCTGGAAGGCGGTGCTCTGCGGATCGATGACCGCCATGGCCGCGATGCGCACGACGAAGAACAGCTCGAGCGCGAGGCCGGCCAGCAGCAGGCAGGCGATCCAGCGCAGCGCGGCCTTCATGCGGTGCTTCAGGCGGCGGCGAGCCGCGCGCGCAGTTCGTCGAGCACCTGGGCCGAAGGCGGACGCACGCCGCGCCAGATCTCGAAGGATTCGGCGGCCTGCTCGACCAGCATGCCGAGGCCGTCGCGCGCCACGGCGCCGTGGGCCTGCGCCCATTGCAGGAAGCCCGCGGCCGCGGGGCCGTACATCATGTCGACCGCCAGCGCGCCCGGGCGCAGCACCTGCGCGCCGACCGGCACC
>NZ_JBZAYE010000007.1:0-43153 GCF_058244205.1 Variovorax sp. 20P10.2.4 | reverse complement strand
AATGTGCGCGAACTGGAGAACCTCGTCGAGCGCCTGCTGGCCTGCCACGGCTACCTGGCGCCCGAGGGCCGGCTGGACCGCGCCCGGCTGCTCGAGGTGTTCGCGGAATGCACGCAGGCACGCCCGGCGCCCGCGCGCAATCGCCTGCTCAAGGGCGCGCGCACGGCCGCGGAGCGGCAACGGGTGCGCGAGGTGCTGCAGTCGGTCCAGGGCGACCAGGACCAGGCCTGCGCCATTCTCGGCATCAGCCGCTCGACGCTGTGGCGGCGGTTGCGCGACGAGGGGCCGGGGGCGTAGGCGGCCTTCCTCGAGAGGGGCGGCACGGCCGCTGTCCGATAATCGCGTCGCCGCGCAACTGGCGAACGGATGGAGCACCATCGGGGAACGCGGCCATCGTCACGCCGATCGCCTGGGCATGTCTGTCGTCTTTTCAGGAGTTCCGACGATGAGTGTCCGCATGCCCGCGCCGCACCGGCGCATCCTTTCGCTGCCACGGCTTTCGCCCTTCCGCTCCGGAGGTGCGCGATGACCTGCATCCTGCTCGACGGCAAGTCGGTCGCCACCACGAACGAGGAGGCGCTGCGACAGCGGGTCTTCGCATTGAAAGCGAGGAACGGCGAACGCACTCCCATCCTCGCGACCCTCCTGGTCGGCGACGATCCTTCGTCCGCGACCTACGTGCGGATGAAAGGCAATGCCTGCCGCCGCGTCGGCATGGACTCGCGCGTCGTGACGCTCGATGCGCACGCAACCACGGCGGACGTGCTGCGCGAGATCGATGCACTGAACGCCGACGAACAGGTGCACGGCATCCTGCTGCAGCATCCCGTTCCCGCGCAGGTGGACGAGCGGCAGTGCTTCGACCGCATCGCCATCCGCAAAGACGTGGACGGCGTCACCAGTCACGGCTTCGGCCGGATGGCATTGGGCCAGCCCGCCTTCGGCTCGGCGACGCCCGCGGGCATCATGCGGCTGCTCGCGCACTACGGCATCGACGTCGCCGGCAAGCGCGCGGTGGTGGTCGGCCGCAGCCCGATCCTCGGCAAGCCGCTGGCGATGATGCTGCTGAACGCCGATGCGACGGTGACCGTCTGCCACTCGAAGACCGCGAACCTCGCCGACGAGGTGCGGCGTGCCGAGGTGATCGTCGGCGCCGTCGGCCGGCCGCGCTTCATCCGCGGCGACTGGATCCGCGACGGTGCCATCGTCATCGATGCCGGCTACCACGAGGGCGGCGTCGGCGACATCGAGACCGAGGGGCTGTTCGAGCGCTGCGCGGCACTCACGCCGGTGCCGGGCGGCGTGGGGCCGATGACGATCTCGACGCTGATCTCGCAGACGCTGGAGGCGGCGGAGCGCGCGGCCGCCTGAGCACGCTGCGTCGTTGCGCGACTGTAGCCTTGTGGCTACAATGGCGCCATGTTCACGGTCATTGAAACCGATGAGTTCTCAGGGTGGCTGGAGGGGTTGAAGGATGGCATGACGCGCATCCGGCTGGCCCGTCGGCTCGACAAGGCGCGCCGAGGGAATCTGGGGGACGTCGCGCCCGTCGGTGAAGGTGTTTTTGAAATGCGTGAGTTCTTTGGCCCCGGTTGGCGCATGTATTTCATCGAGCAGGCCGGGACCATCATCGTCATGCTGGGTGGTGGCGACAAGTCGACCCAGCAGCGCGACATTGGACGAGCCAGGAAGATGGCTCTGGAGTTGCGAAATGAGCAAGATCAAGACCCGTCCCTTTGACATCGCCAACTACCTCGCCAGCGAGGCCGACATGGTGGAGTACCTGCGCCAGGTCGTGGATGACAACGACCCGGCCGAACTGGCAGGGGCACTTGGCGCCATTGCGCGCGCACGCGGCATGGCCCAGCTCGCCAAGGACACGGGCCTGTCCCGCGAGAGCCTGTACAAGAGCCTCTCGGGAGAAAGAGCGCCCAGCAGCGATACCTTGTTCAAGGTCATCAAGGCGCTGGGCTTCAAGCTGACGGTGGAGCCGGCGGACACCTGAACCGCCGGGGCCTCTCAGCCCTGCTCTTCGTGCTCTCCGCGAATGATCTGGTGCAGCGTGCGCAACAGCACCTCCGGCTGCACCGGCTTGAACATCACGACCAACCCGCTGGCATAGGCCGCGCGCACCCGCTCGGGATCGGTATCGCCCGTGACGAGGATCGTGGGCACGCGGCGGCCGGCGAGCCGGCGCAGTTCCGCGGTCGCCTCGATGCCGTCCTGCGGATCGGCGAGCCGGAAGTCGATCAGGAAGGCGTCGAAGCCGTCGGGCGTGGCGCGCACCTGCGCACTGGCATCGGCGAGCCGGCAGGTGATCTCGATACGCTCGCAGTAGGGTGCGAGCCACATGCGCACCGCCTCGCCCACCGGCTGCTCGTCGTCGAGCAGCAGCACACGTGGTGGCACCAGCGGCAGTTCGGTGATGTCGGCCTGCGCGGTATCGGGCATGACCGCGGGCGCGACGGGCAAGGCGGTGGGCACGGGCGGGCGGCGCGGCAGGTCGACCCAGAACACGCTGCCGTGGCCTAGCCGCGAGCGCACGCCGATCTCGCCGCCAAGCAGGTCCACCAGCCGCTTGACGATCGCCAGCCCGATGCCCAGGCCGCGCGCGACGTCGCGCTGCGGGTTGTCGACCTGGTAGAACTCGTCGAACACATGCGGCAGGTGCTCGGGCGCGATGCCCAGGCCGGTGTCCCACACGGCCAGCCGCAGGCGGTCGCCGCGCGGCCGCGCGCTCACGAGGATGCCGCCCTGGCGCGTGTACTTGAGCGCGTTGTCGACGAAGTTGGTCAGCACGCGCAGCAGCAGGTCGCCATCGGTCTGCAGCCATTCGGGCGCGGTGTGGAAGCGCAGCGCGAGGCCGGCCTGCTGGGTGCGCGGCTCGAAGATCTGCGACAGCCGCAGGAACAGCGGGTCCACCGCCATCTGCACCGGCTGCGGCACCACCGTGCCGGCATCGATCTTCGAGATGTCGAGCATCGCGTTGAGCAGGCCGCTCACCGCATCGGTGGCCTGCACCACGCGGCCGGCCACGGGCGCCAGCGGATGGTCGGCCAGGTCGCGCTCGAGCGAGCGCGAGAACAGCGCCAGCGCATGCACCGGCTGGCGCAGGTCGTGGCTGGCCGAGGCGAAGAAGCGGCTGCGCTCGCGGTTGAGCCGCTGCAGCTCGAAGGACTGGCGCAGCAACTGCTCGCTCAGCAGTTCCTTGTCGATCTGGTCGGACAGGCTGCGCCGGATCAGCTGGTGCTGCGACAGCGCATAGCGCGCCATCGAGCCGCCGAACAGCAGCCCGACCACGCAGGTGAACCAGCCATCGGTGCCGCCCATCCAGGCGAAGCGCGTGACCACGCCCAGCGTGAGCGGAATCGTGACCACGGGCACCATCGCGCGCCAGGTGGCGATCACCGGCACCGAGCCCATCAGCACCGCGAACATGCCCAGCAGCAGGATCAGGATGCGCATCGGCGATTCGGTGCCCGGCGGCATCAGCGCCCAGGGCGCCAGGGTCCACATCGACATGTAGGCGCCCAGCGGCAGCATGAAGCGCCAGGCGCCATCGGGCTGGCGCAGCGTGAACTCGGGCTCGGGATAGAGGCGCGCGTTCCAGCGCATGAACACCAGCCGCAGGCACAGCAGCGTGCAGATCACGATGCCCCATGCCAGCGCGCCGAAGCCGCGCGTCATCCCGAAGAACACGCCGGCCATCGCGATCGCCGAGGCCAGTGCCGTCAGCACCGTGGGCGGGCCCATCACGAACATGCGGCGCAGCAGGCGTTCGCGGACCAGTTGGGCATGGGAGTCGGCGGGCCCGGGCACGGGGCCCGACGGGGTGGAGGTGGCGCCCGGCGTACGCATGGGCGGCAGTGTAAGGGCCGGGGGCAACTACCATCGGCGGGAACCGATGTCCTTTTCTTGATGGCGAACTGGCCTGGGGGAGAAAGTTCTTGCGCGAAGAGGTCCACTACAGCCGAGCGATCGAGGTCCCCGGCCTCGTGCTGAGCACGGCCCGGTTCGCCGCGTTCCGCTTCAAGCCTCACTACCACCTGGACTGCCACGTGGCGCTGGTCGCCGAGGGCGTTCAACGCCAGCGCTTCAAGGGCGAGTCGCTGCTGCTCACGCGCGGCGCGATCCAGTTGATGCCGGCGGGCGAGGTCCATGATGGCGTCGCCGGTGCCGACGAGGCCTACACGCTGCAGACCTTCAGGCTCTCGCCCGCGCTGCTGGCGGGCCTGGGCGAGGAGATCACCGGCAAGCACCACTTTCCTTCGCAGGCCGCCCTGGTGCTGCGCGATGAGCGGCTCGCGGAACGGTTGCTGGGCATGCACGCGGCGCTGCGGAACGCGGCGGCCGATCCGCTGCTCGAGGAAGCCCGCGTGGTGGAACTCTTCGAGTCCCTGTTCGCGCGGTTGCTGAAGCCGCCGCCCCAGCGCATCGCCGGCACCTTGACGCCCCGGCAACTCCAGCGCGTGCGCGACTTCATGGAGGCGCAGTTGTGCGAGAAGCTCGGCCTGGAGGATCTCGCCCTCCTGCTGGAGCTCGACCGCTTTCGCTTCCTCAAGCTCTTCAAGCGCACCGTCGGCATGACGCCCCATGCCTGGCTGTTGCGGCTGCGTCTCGAGAAAGCGGTCGAGCTGATCGAGGCGAAGCGCGACATGTCGATGACCGAGATCGCCCACACGGTCGGGTTCTTCGACCAGAGCCATTTCACGCGCGCGTTCAGCGATGCCTATGGGGTGACACCGACCCGGTTCCAGCGGCCCAGGGGCAATTTTTTACAAGGCGACCCCGCAGCCGATCGGTAGCCTTCGACCTAGATGCCCGGCCGCTTGCGGAGCCGGACGCCCATGGAAGCGCACCGAATGACCACCTTCAGTTTTCTCGACGACTACAGCGAGGGCGCGCACCCCGACATCCTGCGCGCGCTCGCCGACACCAACCTCGTGCAACAGGCGCCCTACGGGGACGACGACTACTCGGCGGACGCGGCATCCAGGATCGGGGCGTACCTGGGAGAGGCCTTCCAGGGCGCCATCCACTTCGTCGCGAGCGGGACCATGGCCAACATCGTCTCGATATCGAGCTGCCTGCGCCCGCACGAGGCCGTGATCGCGGCGGCCTCCGGCCACATCGTCGTGCGCGAGGCGGGCGCGATCGAGGCCACGGGGCACAAGCTCATCCTCGTTCCAGCGGTCGACGGAAAGATCACGCCCGAGAACGTCGAGATCGCGCTCGCGGCCAACGCGCACTTTCCGCACATGGCCAAGCCGCGGCTGATCTATCTCTCGAACGCGACCGAGACGGGCACCGTCTACACCCTCGCCGAACTGCGCCGGCTCTCGGCCCTCGCCAGGGAGCGGGGGCTGATCCTGTTTCTCGATGGCGCGCGCCTCGGCGCCGCCCTGGCCTCGCACAGGAACGATGCCGCGCTGGCCGACATCGCCTCGTTGGTCGATCTGTTCTGGATCGGTGGCACCAAGGTCGGCGCCCTGCTGGGCGAGGCCATCGTGGTCTGCAATCCCGTGCTGGCCGAGGACTTTGCGTTTCACCTGAAGCAGCGCGGCGGCATGCTGGCCAAGGGGCGCCTGCTCGGCATCCAGTTCCGGGCGCTGTTCGGCGACTCGCCTCTGTTCTTCGACCTCGCGCGGCATGCGAATGCGATGGCGGCGAGGCTGGCGGCCGGCATCGCATCGTGCGGCCATGCACTGGCCGCGTCGACCGAGACGAACCAGGTGTTTGCCATCCTCCCGGACCCGGTCGTGGCTGCGCTGCGCCGGGACTTCGCGTTCTACGTGTGGGGCGAATCCGCACCCGGGCATTCGGTGATCCGCCTGGTCTGCTCGTGGGCGACGAGCGCAGATCGGGTCGATGCTTTCGTGTCCCGCCTGGCTTCGCTCTCGGCGCCCGAAAACGCAGTGCTAGACTGACCCTTCCCGCTCCAAGACCTTGGCGGGCCGAATTCCGACGCGGAACAGACGGCCTCGCAGAAGTGCATAACAAGCCAGGGTTGCGTTTCACCACTGCGACAGCGCTCGAACGAGCGCGACGAAGGACCTCCATGAACGCGATCAAGGAAGCACGCCGGCTCATCACGGCCGACCCGAACAGCGAGGAGTCCCTGACCCTGGCACGGCTGGTCCTGGCGCTGGAGTCGGATGTCGATTTCTCCCTGGCCAGCCTCTATGCGCTGAAGCTCAAGAGCTTCGATCTGGCCCTCGACATCCTCAAGGAATGGCGGCTCGACCGCTACTACGTGCAGAAGGGCAAGCTGCTCGACGTGTCGTACCAGGCGCACGTGCTGGCGGCGCACTGAGCGGTTGCACCGGCGTTCGCGCGCTGGTTGTTGGCGCCCCAAAAGGCCGCTCCCACCGGGTAGCGCAGCGGCCGCGGCGATCCGGCTCGCCAGCCGATCTCAATGCATCTCGGCCAGCGCCTCCTTGACGCCCTGCTCCTGCAATGGCGTGTCGCCGCCGTCGAGGTGCAGGGCCGCGTGCGGCGGTACCGGGGTTGCGCAGTCCTTGTGGATCACGCCATCCTTCATCACCAGTTGCACCCTGGCCGGGTCCGTCAGCAGCGACAGGTCTTGCAGCGGGTCGCCGTCCACCAGGACGATGTCGGCGAGAAAGCCGGCCTTCAACCGTCCCAGTTCGTCGGGCCGCAGCATGATCTGTCCGCCCAGCCGCGTCGCAGCCATCAGCGCCTCCTTGGGTGTCATGCCGATGTAGTCGACGAAGTACTGGAGGTCGTTGGCATTGGTGCCGTGCGGCATCCACGCGAATCCGTAGTCGCCGCCCGGCAGGATGCGAATGCCGCGCTTGTGCATCTCGCGCAGCGACGCCGATGCGATCTCCAGTTCGCGCTTGTAGCCCATCTGCGTGGCGACCGCCTCCGTGATGCCGTACTCGGCCGCG
Organism: Variovorax sp. 20P10.2.4; assembly: GCF_058244205.1. Classification (NCBI taxonomy): domain Bacteria; kingdom Pseudomonadati; phylum Pseudomonadota; class Betaproteobacteria; order Burkholderiales; family Comamonadaceae; genus Variovorax; species Variovorax sp. 20P10.2.4. Next base: position 36,242 of record NZ_JBZAYE010000007.1, on the reverse strand, counting down.
TTGAAGGTCGTGCGAATGAGCCAGCCGATGCCTGGTGCGACGAAGTGCCGGTCCTTGGCCGCCTCGAGCATGTCGAGCGCTTCCGAATCGGCAAAGCTGGCGTGGTAGACCATCTCGATGCCGTGGCGCACGCACTGCTTGACCGACTCGCTGGAGCGCGCATGCGCGGCCATGCGCTTGCCATAGCGCTTGGCTTCCTGCGCCAGCATGGCGACCTCGTCTTCGGCGAACGGCGACATCTCCGCGGGCAGGCCGGCGATGTACTCGCCCGACAGATTGATCTTCAGATGGTCCACGCCGTACTTGATGAAGGTGCGGGCCGACTTGCGGATCTCCTCGGGGCCGCTGCAGACGCTGCCGAAACTGAGTTCTTCGAACTTCATGTGCGGCAGCGTGTTGTCGCCCAGCGCGCCGATGGTGGTGATCTCCTGGCTGCCGGCCAGGTAGCGCGGGCCGGGGAACTCGCCCGCGTCGATGGCGTTGCGCAAGACCACGTCCAGCCGCGGCTTGGCCGCTGCCGCGCCGATCGCGGAGGTCCACCCCATGTCGAGGTAGCGCTTGGCCACGCGCACGCACCAGAGCATGTGCTCCTCGGGCGGCATGAACTGAATGGCCGCGAGGGACGGCTGGTCGTTCCACGAGAAATGCGTGTGGGCCTCGGTCATGCCCGGCATGAGAAAGCGGCCTTTGCCGTCGATCACGCGTGCGTCATCGGTGCTCACCCGCTGGGGGAAGCGCGCCACCTCGACGATGCGCTTTCCCTCCACGAGAAGGTCGCCGGTGTAGGGGTCCTCGCCCGAGCCGTCGAAGATGCGAACGTTGGTGAATGCAATACGGGTCATCGTTGTCTCCTCCGGCATGCGCTGCCGGCCATGGGGTTGTCGAATGGCGACTGGCGCCGTCTCAGCGCAGTGCTGCGTAGAAGGCTTCGATTTCTCGTGCGCAGCGCTGCGGCTGTTCAAAGGTCGTCCAGTGGCCGCACCCGTCGAGCACGACGACGCGGCTGCCCGCGATGCGCTCCTGCATGGCGCGGACGTTGTGCGGCGCTGCCACGCCATCCTGATCGCCGGTGACCAGCAGGGTGGGCACATCCAGGCGTTCGAGCGCGGCCGACTGCGCATCGGCGAGCGCCGCGCAGCTTTGCGCGTAACCCTCGGGCGACTGGCGCATCACGCTCTCCCGCACCAGCGCGAGCACCGCCGGTTGTTGTTCCTTCGTTGGCGTGCCGGTCGCGCCTTTCACGATGGCATCGGCGATCTCCTGCATGGCGGCCACACCGCCTCGCGCCGCGTTGGCACGGGCCGCGATGTTGGGGCGGGCGGCATCGGGAGGCGCGGCCAGCGGGCCGAAGAGCACCAGCGATTTCACCGAACCAGGACAGCGAAGCGCCAGGTGTTGGGCGACGATCGTGCCCATCGAGTGGGCCATGACATGCACCGATCCGATGTCGAGCGCCGAGAGCAGACGCACCATCGCGTCCACGTAGCGCTCGATCGACAACGCCTGGCCGTCTTGCGGCAGCGGTGACCTCGCGCTTCCTGGAAGATCGGGCCTGATGCAACGAAAGCCGCCGAGCACCGGCAACAGGGGCGTCCAGTTGTTCGACGAGCCGCCGAGCCCGTGGATGCACAGCAGCGCCTCGCCGGTGCCGTCGATCTCGACGGCCAGGTCGTTCAGAACTTGAGTCGTCATGCGCAGCCCTTCAGACGAACTTGTTCTCGATGGCGCCGAGCCGGTCGATCTCCACGCGCACCACGTCGCCGGCGCGCAGGTAACGCGGCGGACTCATGCCCATGCCCACGCCGGCCGGCGTGCCGGTCGCGATGACGTCGCCGGGGTAGAGCGTGATGCCGCGCGAGATGGTCTCGATCAGCGTGGGAATGTCGAAGATCATGTTCTCGGTCGGACCGTCCTGGCGCAGTTCGCCATTGACCCAGCAGCGCACGCGCGTCTTCGTGCCGTCGAACTCGTCGGCGGTGACGATCCACGGGCCCATCGGGCAGAAGGTGTCGAAAGACTTGCCAAGATCCCACTGGCCATGGCGCATCTGCACATCGCGCGCGGTCACGTCGTTGACGACCGTGTAGCCGAACACATGCGACATCGCGGCGGCGCGCGCGATGTTCTTGCCGCCCTTGCCGATCACGACGGCCAGTTCGGCTTCGTAGTCGATCTGCGTGGAGACCTCGGAAGGAACGAGCACGTCGTCGTGCGGGCCCACGACGCACTCGGGCACCTTGGTGAAGACGATGGGCCACTCGTCGGTCCTGGCCGTGTTGTCCTTGAACACCGAGGCCGCCAGTTCCTTGGCGTGCGCATGGTAGTTGCGCCCCACGCACCAGAGGTTGCGGCGAGGCTTGGGCAGCGGTGCATCGAGCACCACCTCGCCCAGGTCGACGGCGGGGCCGGCCGGCTCCGGAAGCGAGCCGCCCTCGGCGAGGGATTGGATCAGCGTTAGCACGCCGCTGTCGGCCTGGACCTGCGTGAGCTGTAGCGGGGTGACGGTCTTTCCGTCGGCGCAGACGAGCCCGACCTTGCGGTGGCCTTCGCTCGTGAAAGTGGCGATTCGCATGAAGCTTTGCTCCTGTGTTGTGGCGATGCGGCAACTTTAGGAATTGCGGGCCCACGCCGCTTATCGGTCGATCCGGCGACGTATCGAATCGTCTGGTGCCCTCCTAAGGACTTACCCGAGGCACGGTGCCGGTCGCGGAGCCGGGAAGGAACAATCGCCGCAAACCACCTCGATGAAGCAAACAGATGCAGGAAGCCTATGCACTTCACGAAGGCGCGTTCGGCACGGCGATCGTCCTGGAGGCGAGCGCCAATCTGGTGTCGCACGCGCACTCGGAAACGCAGCTCGCCCTCTGGCTGGGCGGGGCGCGCGCCTGCGCGCATGTCGGTGCGCAGACCGTGCCCTACAGCGAGAGCGTGGCGCTGGGGGTGAACGCGTTCGAGGCGCACGACATGGTTCGCCTGGACGACAGCGGATCGAGCCTGTTCATCGTCTTCATGATCAAGAAGGAGTGGCTCGACGAACTTGGGCAGGCGAAGGACCGCAGTTTTCGCTTTCCCTCGCCGCGGGTGCCCATCGGCGATGCGCTGCGCCGCTCATGCTGGCGTGTGCTGGACCTGATGATCTCCGCCGGCAGCGGACGCGACCAGGTCGACAAGGAGGTCGAGCGCTTGCTGGAAGCCGCCATCGCGGCCTCCAGGACGGGTGGCGAGGCCCCTTCGGTCGCGGCGGGCATCGGTGTCACGCTCGATCATCGCCTTCGGGCCGCCATCGCCCATATGCGCGCGCACGTCTCGGAGAAAACGACCATCGACGAGATCGCGGCCAAGGTGGGCCTGTCGCGCGCGCACTTCTTCGCGCTGTTCCGCGACCAGTTGCACACGACGCCGCAGGTGTTCTGGAGCGGCGTGCGCGTCGAGGAAGCGATGCGTCGCGTCAGCGAAGGTGGCGAACTCACGGACGTTGCGCTCGACCTGGGCTTTTCGGCGCCCGGCAACTTCTCGCGCTTCTTCAAGGAGCACACGGGGATTTCGCCATCGATCTTCAAGCGGGCCACGCGCGCGCCCTCTCCGGTCACCGTGACGGGCATTCCGCGCGAGGGGCAGAGTCTCTGTCCATCCGCCGATGCGCCGGAAGATGAAGGCGCGCAAGAACCAAGGCGCGAGCACGGCCATTGACCGTGCTCGCGCCTTGGCAGGCCAGCGGGCGCCGCGGCCCGCGCCGGCTCAGTTGGCCGCGGCCGCCACCTTGTCGGCGGCGCGCTTGATCACCGCGGCCACGGCCTTGGGATTCGAGACGTAGACGGCGTGGCTGCCGGGCGTTTCGGTGACCACCGAGCCCGCGCGCCTGGACATGCCGCGCTGCGCCGGCGGCGGGATCATCTTGTCGTCCGTGGCCACGAGGTACCAGCTCGGCTTGGACTTCCACGCCGGCTCGCTCACCGCGCCGCCCAGCGCGGCGACACCCCACGGCACCTGCGAGTTCGCCATGAAGGCGGCGGTTTCCTTCTTCACGTCCGCCGCGAACGAGGCGGCGAACTTCGTCTTGTCGAGCAGCAGGAAGCCGTCGACCGGCGGCAGGATCGGGGGCACCGGCGCGCCGGGCGCCGGGTTCTTGATCAGCGAGTCGACGGACTCGCCCTTGTCGGGCGCGAAGGCCGCGATATAGACCAGGCCCGCCACCTTGTCGTCGTTGCCGGCCTCGGTGACGACGACGCCGCCATACGAGTGGCCGACCAGAACGACCGGCCCCTTCTGCGCCGCGATCGCGCGCCTGGTGACGGCGACATCGTCGGCCAGCGAGAGGGTCGGGTTCTGGACGATGCTGACCTCGTACCCGTCCTTCGCGAGGATCTTGTAGACCCCTTCCCAGCCGGACCCGTCGACGAAGCCGCCGTGCACCAGGACGATGGCGGGCTTGGCCGGCGTGGCAGCCGCTGCCGTGGTGGCGCCACCGGCGCCCGCGCTGGCAACGACTGCGGCGCCGAAGGCGGCGGTGGTGAAGAACCTGGCGATCTTGAGCATGGACATTTGCGACTCCTGAATGCGCGGGTTGGCGCGCCGATGGACCGAGTGCGTGAGGGTGATGCCACCGAGAGCTGCACTCGAAGCTCTCGCGGTGTCGCAAATTTATTCCTCAATAGTTTAGGTGTCAATCATTTTGTTTTGAACCATATTCGGCTCACAAGGTCGGCAGCGTGCCCTGCGCTTCGTCGGCCAGCGACGACCAGGCTTCCCAGGTCGACAGGCGCTGCGCATAGGCCTGCCGCGCGGCGGGCAGGCCGGCCTTGCCGAGGAAGAGCCGCAGCGGCGGGTGCTCGGCATCGACCGCCGCGAGGATCGCGGGGGCCGTCGCGGCCGGATCGCCGAGCGCCCTGTTGGCGCTCATGGCCTTGATCTTCCGGCGCAGTTCCTCGTAGGCCGGCATCGGCTCGGCGCTGGTGGCCGAGCCCGCGCGCCAGTCGGTGTCGTAGCCGCCCGGTTCGACCAGCGTCACCTGGATGCCGAAGGCCGCGACCTCCGAGGCCAGCGTCTCCGTCAGCCCTTCGACGGCCCACTTGGTCGCGTTGTAGACACCGGCCGTGGGAAAGGTGATGACGCCCGCGACGCTCGAGGTCACGAGGATGTGTCCCCTGCCCTGCGCCCGCAGCCGGGGAAGCGCCGCCTGGATCACCCACAGCGTGCCGAACAGGTTGGTCTCGAACTGCGCGCGCGCCTGCGGCTCGCTGCTCTCCTCGATGGCGCCGAACAAGGCGTAGCCGGCGTTGCTGACCACCACGTCGAGCCGGCCGAAGCGCGCGATCGCCGCCTCGATGGCCGCGAACACCGCCTCGCGGTCCCTGACGTCGAGCGACAGCGGCAGGACCGCGTCGCCGTACTTCTCCACCAGCGGCTGCAGGGAGGCCACGGAACGGGCCGTGGCCACGACCTTGTCGCCGCGTTCCAGCGCCGCCTGCGCCCAGACGCGGCCGAGTCCGCGGGAAGTGCCTGTGATGAACCAGATTCTGGAGGTCATGAGATCGATGTCCTTTGCGCTTGAAAAATGCAGTGAGCTCCGCCGCATGTGCCGCGAAACATGGAACCCATGCTAGGTTTCGGCGCCCGCCGCCACTATGCTGATCTCGCCATCCGATAGCTCATTTGCGCCATGCTCTCTTCCGACCTCGATCCCCTCAAAGACGGCGTGACCGGTCCCTTGGCGGTCGTGGTTTCGCAGTCCGTCGAGGGGAGCTCGCTGGTGGCGTCCCACAGCCACGTGCGAGGACAGTTGCTGGGCGTCTGGCGCGGCCTGCTCACGCTGTGCACGGAGTCCGGCAAATGGCTGGTGCCCAAGGTCCACGCGGTCTGGATTCCGCCGGGGCAGCTGCACTGGGCCAGCGTGCATGGGCAGGCCGATGCCTGGAGCGTCTACCTTCGCCCCGATGCCTGCACGGGCCTGCCGGCGCAGCCGGCGACGCTGCGCATCTCGGCCCTGCTGCGCGAGACCGTGCGGCGGCTGGAAGGCCTCGATGGCGAACCGACCGAGGCGATGCGCCGTCTGCTCGAACAGGTCGTGGTGAACGAGGTCGCATCGCTGCCGGCCGAGGCGCTCGACCTGCCGATGCCCACCAGCGCGTCGCTGGTGAAGATCGCGCAGGGCCTGCTGGCGGACCCCGCCGACGAACGTTCGCTGAACGACTGGGCCGAGGTGGCGAACGTTTCGCCGCGCACGCTCAATCGGCGCTTTCCGATCGAAACCGGCTACAGCCTCGGCGCCTGGCGCCAGCGCGCGCGGCTGCTGCGCGGGCTCGAGCTGCTGGCCGAGGGCCGGTCGGTCACGGCCGTCGCGCTCGATCTGGGCTACTGCAACATCAGTGCATTCATCGCGCTGTTCAAGCGCACCTTCGGCGTCACGCCCACGCAGTACCTGCGCAACGCCTGAGGTGGCGCACCGCGCCTTCCCCCGGGCGCCAATGCGGCCATACCCGCGACGTATGGGAATGTGACTCGAAAAGGTATTTCTAAATATGGCGAGGCATGCCTACGATGCCCGCATGACAAGAAGAGACAAGCCGCAGGAGCCCCCTGCACCTCGGCGGACCGCCAAGCGCCGCACGGCCCTGCTGCTCGCGGCGGGCCTGCTGTTCGGCACGGCCTGCGCCGCCGCACCGCAGGTCTCCACCATCATCGTGCCTGCGCCGCCCGGCGGCCCCATCGACCGCGTGGCGCGGCTGCTCGCCCCCGAACTCGCGGCCGCGCTCGGCCATCCCGTGCTGGTCGACAACCGCCTCGGCGCGGCCGGCAAGATCGGCGTGCAGGCGGCCCTGCGCGCACCGCGCGACGGCCACACGCTGATCGCGGTCTCGCCCTCCATCGCCTCGGTCAACCCGGTGCTCGACAAGGCGCCCGGCTATGACCCGCTGAACGACTTCGATGCACTGGGCATCGTGGCGGCCAATGCCGGCGTGGTGGCGGTGCGCGCCGACCTGCCGGTGGCCGACATGGCCGAGCTGGTGCGGTATGCGAAGGCGCATCCGGGCGAGTTGACCTACGGCTCCTTCGGCATCGGAACCAGCCTGCACCTGCAGAGCGAGGAGCTGCTGCGCACGCTCGGCATCGACGCGCGGCACATCCCCTACAAGGGCGAGGCGCAGGCGATGAATGCGCTGGCGGGCGGCGAAGTGGACCTGATGCTCTACGCCACCGCGCCCATCGTCCCGCTCGTGCAGAGCGGCCGCGTGCGCGCGCTGGCGGCCACGTCCTCGCAACGCTGGGCGATGCTGCCCGAGGTGCCGAGCTACGCCGAAACCGGCCTGCCGGCCTTGCGCAGCTACCAGTACCACTCCTGGGTCGGCCTGGTGCTGCCCAGCGGCACGCCGGCGGCGGCGCGGCGCGAAGTCCTGCAGGCCTGGCAGCGCGCGCTGGCCAGTCCGAAGCTGCGCCAGTCCCTGGTCGCGCAGGGCTTCGATCCCGCCTCGGGCGATCCCGCGGAAATGCAGCGCACCATCGCCGCCGAGATCGCGCGCCACCGCGCGCTGCTCGCGAGCGGCCGCATCAAGCTCGATTGAGCGGCCCGCCCTTCGCGATATCCATGACAGCGAGACGCGCGATGGGGCCGATCAGCCGATCACGGCTTGCGCGCCTTCGGCGTCTTCTTCGCCGGCGCGACCTGCAGCCCCGTGATGCCGTTGAGGAACAGCTGCGTCGCGATCGGTGCCATCTGGTCGTAGGAGAAGCGTCCCCCGGGCTTGAACCAGGTGAACATCCAGTTGAGCATGCCGAACAGGAACATCGTCAGCAGCTTGTGCAGCTGCGAGGCGTGCAGGTCGGGGCGCGTGGCGGCGATGGCGTCGGCGAACACCCGCACCACCGTGCGCTCCTTGTCGAGCACGCGCGCCTGCGCCTCGGGCGCCAGGAAGCGCACGTCCTCGGTGAGCACGCGGTGCTCGTGCTGCGCCTCGGCGTACTCGGCCATGAAGGCCTCGATCAGCTCGGGCAGCCGCTCGTCGGGCGCGAGCTGCAGCGCTTCCACGCCCGTGACGATGTCGACCAGGCGCGACACATGGCCGTCGGCGATGTGAAGCAGCACCTCGGCCTTGTCCTTGAAGTGGTGGTAGAGGCCGGGCTTGGACAGGTGGCTGGCCTCGGCGATCTCGTTCATCGACGTCGCCGCATAGCCCTTGCGGGCGAACAGCTCGGCGGCGGCCCTGGCGATCAGGCTGCGCTGGTCGTTGGGGCGGGAGGAAGCGGTGTCAACGGTCATGGGTGGCAATGAAGGGCTGCGCGCGAGGCCACGCGGTCCGCGATCTTAGGGGTTAGTCCCGAGCCTTTGCCGCTTGCCCGTATCCGCGCTGCTGCGTTAGCCTTGCGCGGCTTCCAAACCGACCGGTCGGTTGGTTTTCCTGGTCGATCCACATCGGCCGGACGACGAAGCCCATCGAGCGAGATCCGCCGGCCATCCGGCACCCATCAAAATATCGGAGACAACCATGCGCGACGAGAAGTGTGTGAACCGTGCCCTGCTGTCGGCGGGCCTGCTGATGGCCGCCGGCCTGGCCCTGCAAGGCTGCGGGGGCGGCGGCGGCGGAGGCAGCGGCTTCCTCCCGATTCCGGCGCCCGCGCCCGCACCGGCCGCGCCGCCGCCCGCGGGTCCGTCGGGCCCCAGCGTCGAGCAGCTCAAGAGCACCTGCAACGGCCTCAAGGGCCAGGTGCTGGCGGGCGTCACGGTCACGCAGACCGCGCGCTTCGAAGCCAAGACCGCTGTCAACGCCTCGGGCTTCTGCCAGGTGCTGGGCACGCGCGCGCCCTTCCTCGACATCGAGATCGACGTGCCCGACAACTGGACCGGCCGCTACTGGCAACAAGGTGGCGGTGGCTTCGACGGACGCATCGCCTCGGCGGTGACCAAGGACGGCGGCGGCGCGGTGACGGCGGTCGATCCCACGCTCGCGCTGAAGGGCGCGGTGTATGCGGCCTCGAACGGCGGCAACCGCGCGAGCGTGCCCGCGCAGGCCGCGCCCGGCGTCTGGGCCAGCGGCACGCCCGAGGGCCAGCAATCGGCGACCGACTATGCCTATGCCGCGGTGGGCACCACGGTGCGCTTCGGCAAGGCCGTCGCGCAGGCCTTCTTCGGCAAGGCGCCGACGCACAGCTACTTCAACGGCTGCTCCAACGGCGGACGCAATGCCTACATCGCCGCGCAGCGCTGGCCGCAGGAGTTCGACGGCATCGTCGCGGGCTGCGAGACCATGGACATGGCGGGCCAGACCGGCGCCTGGCTGCGCGCGGCCTCGCTGACCGGCACGCCCGCGGCGCTGAGCCCCGCGCAGACCGGCGCGGCCTATGCGGCCGCACTGTCGGCCTGCGATGCGCTCGACGGCGCCAGCGACAGCCTGATCGGCAATCCGCAGGCCTGCAGCTTCGATCCGGCCGTGCTGCAGTGTGGCGTGGCGGGCGCGAGCAGCGATCCGGCCCTCTGCCTGAGCGCCGCGCAGGTGGGCACGCTCCAGTCCTTCCTGTCGCCGCTCAAGCTCTCGAACGGCTCGACCGTACTCTCGGGCTATTCGTGGGGCAACGGCCTCGGGCTCGGCTGGGGCGGGCTCGGCGGCGGCTTCGCGCTGCTCGCGAGCGGCGACCCCGCCTGGCTCACGCCGGCCAAGCAGGCGGGCTTCCAGCTCGAGACCGACTACTACATGCTCGGCGCGGGCCTGGCGCGCATCGGTGCCGACCACGACAAGGCCGCCATCGCCAGCTACGTGGCCTCGGGCCGCAAGCTGATCTCCTGGCACGCCGGCAGCGACGCGCTGCTGTCGCCGAACGACCACTACCGCAACTGGACCACCATGACGGGCATCGCGAAGTCGCTGGGGCTCGCCGATCCGAACAGCGCCACGCGCTTCTTCATCGTTCCAGGCGGCGGGCATGGCGCCGGCGGCAGCCTGCAGGAAGTGGACTGGGCCTCGGCCATCATGGGCTGGGTGGAGAACGCCGACGCGCCCACGCAGCTGACCTACAGCTTCACCAGCGGTGGCACGGCCCGCAGCATGCCCGCCTGCCAGTACCCCAAGTACCCGAAGTACAAGGGCTCGGGCGACGTGAACGCGGCGGCGAGCTACAGCTGCAGCTGAGGGCCGCAGCTTGCGCGGGCACCGCGTGCACGCGCGGTGTTCTCGTACCATCGATGCATGAGCATCGAAGCGAAAGCCGCCTCCCCTTCCCTCGTCGACATCGGCGTCAACTTCCATTCGGGCCAGTTGGCGTCGATCACCGCGCCGCTGCTGGCGCGTGCCAAGGCCGCGGGCGTGGCGCAGATCCTGGCCACGGGCACCTCGCTCGCCTCGAGCCTGTGCGCACTCGAGCTGGCGCGGGCGCATCGGGGCGTGGTCTTCGCGACCGCGGGCGTGCATCCGCATGACGCGAAGTCCTTCGACGCCGCCACCTTCGAGCAGCTGGCCGAACTGTGGCGCTGCCCCGAGGTCGTGGCGGTCGGCGAATGCGGCCTCGACTACAACCGCAACTTCTCGACGCCCGAGGCGCAGCGCGCGGCCTTCGACCGGCAGCTCTCGATGGCCGCGCGGACCGGCAAGCCGCTGTTCCTGCACTGCCGCGATGCCTTCGCCGATTTCCACGACATGCTCGCGCCCGTGGTGGCCGATGGCGCGCACGGCGTGGTGCACTGCTTCACCGGCGACCGCGCCGAAGCCGAAGCCTTTCTCGCGATGGGCCTCGACATCGGCATCACGGGCTGGGTGACGGACCTGCAGCGCGGCCAGGCCTTGCGCGCCGCCATCCCGGCCATTCCGCTGGACCGGCTGCACCTCGAAACCGACGCGCCCTACCTGCTGCCGAAGAACGCGGGCCTGCGCGGCAAGCCGAACGAACCGGCGTACCTGCCTTGGGTTGCCGCGGGCGTGGCCGAACTGCTCGAACGCGATGTCGCCGAGGTCATCGCGGCCTGCAGCGCCAACAGCCGACGGCTGTTCGGACTCCCACCCGTCGAGGTCGCCGCATGAGCACGTCGAGAAAGATCACGATCGAGGTCGATGCCGAGCTGCGGGTGTCGGGCCTGATCGACGCGGCCGACGATGCACGCTTCGCCCTCGTGCTCGCGCACGGCGCGGGTGCGGGCATGACGCACGCGTTCATGGAGGCCGTGGCGCGCGGCCTCGCCGAACGCCGCATCGCCTGCCTGCGCTACCAGTTCCCGTACATGGAGCGCGGCTCGAAGCGGCCCGACGCACCGCCGCTCGCGCACGCCACGGTGCGCGCGGCGGTGGCCAGCGCTGCCGCGCACTTCCAGGGACTGCCCCTGTTCGCGGGCGGCAAGTCCTTCGGCGGGCGCATGACCTCGCAGGCCCAGGCGCTGGGCCTGCTGCCCGAGGTGACCGGACTGGTCTTCCTCGGCTTCCCGCTGCACGCGGCCGGCAAGCCCTCGATCGATCGCGCGGCGCACCTGCACGAGGTCGACGTGCCGATGCTGTTCGTGCACGGCGCGCAGGACAAGCTCGCGGAACCGCCCTGCTTCGCGCAGGTCGTCGACTCGCTCGGTGACTGGGCGAGCGTCGATGAATACGCGGCGGCCGACCATGGCTTTCACGTGCCGAAGAAATCGGGCCTGACGGACGCGCAGGTGATCGACCGGATGCTCGATGCGGTGGCGGTGTGGATGCAGGCCTGGCTGCTGCCCTGAGCCCGGCTCAGCGCAGCGCGCGGCAGAAGCGGTCGATGCGCCGGCAGGCCATGTCGAGCGATGCGTCGTCGAGCGCATAGGCGATCCGGAAGTACGGCGCCAGTCCGAAGGCCGCCCCGTGGACCACGCCCACATCCGCCTCGTCGAGCAGCGCGAGCGCAAGGTCCTCGTCGCTGGCCAGCACGGTACCGGCCGCGGTCGTCCGGCCGATCAGTGCCTCGCACGAGACGAAGGCATAGAAGGCACCCGACGGTCTGTCGCAGCGCAAGCCCGGCGTGGCGTTCAGCGACGCGACCAGCAGATCGCGGCGCCGCTCGAAGGCGGCGCGCGAACGCGCGATGAAGTCCTGCGGCCCGTTCAGCGCCGCGAGCGCCGCATGCTGCGAGATCGAACTGGCACCCGAGGTCTGCTGGCCCTGCAGCTTCTCCATGGCATCGAGCAGCCAGCGCGGGCCGGTGCCGAAGCCGATGCGCCATCCGGTCATGGCATAGGCCTTCGAAACGCCGTTCATCGTCAGCGTGCGCGCGGCGAGGCGGGGTTCGGCCTGGGCCAGCGTGTGGAAGGCCAGCCCGTCGAAGACCAGGTGCTCGTAGATGTCGTCGGCCAGCACCAGCACCTGGGGATGGCGCAGCAGCACCTCGGCGAGCGCGCGCAGTTCCGCGAGCGTGTACACGGCGCCCGTCGGATTGCTCGGCGAGTTGAGGATCAGCCACCGGGTGCGCGGCGTGATCGCGGCCTCCAGCGCTTCGGGCCCGAGCTTGAAGCCGGACTCGCCACCGCAAGGCACCACGATCGGCCTGGCGCCGCACAACTGCACGATCTCGGGGTAGCTGACCCAGTAAGGCGCCGGCACGATCACCTCGTCGCCGAGGTTCAAGGTCGCCGCGAGTGCATTGAAGATCACCTGCTTGCCGCCCGAGCAGACGATCGTGTCCTGCCAGCCGACGTCCAGGCCGTTCTCGCGCCGGAACTTGGCCGCGACGGCCTCGCGCAGCGCACGCAGGCCCGCGACCTGCGTGTAGCGCGTATGGCCCTCGCGGATGGCCGCCACGGCCGCGTCGCCGATGTGCGCGGGCGTGTCGAAGTCGGGCTCGCCGGCCGACAGCGAGACGATGCTGGCACCGCCCGCGCGTCGCGCCGCCACCCGGTCCATCATCCGGTAGGTCGCGGAGGGCTGCGCGGCCGCGAGGTGCACGTTCAATCGCGCGGCCGATGCCACCGCGGTGTCGCTGCTCATGGCGCCTTCCGCTGCAGCGTGTGGTAGCCCATCGCCGCGCGCGCCTCGCCGAGCGTCTTGCCTTGCTCGATCCAGGCGCGGATCTGCGACTCGGCGGCCTCGATCCGGCGCGCGAGTTCCGCAACCTCGCGGGCCCGCGCGCGCGGCACCACCAGCACGCCGTTCGCGTCCGCCACCACGATGTCGCGCGCGACCACGCGGGCCTGGCCGATGGACACGGGAACGTTCACGCCCTCGACCTGCACGCGGTCCTTGCCGGTGCGCATGAAGCGCCCGCGCGTGAACAACGGGTAGCCGTCGTTCAATGCCTTCGACACGTCGCGGCAGACGCCGTCGATCACGGTGGCGGCGATCCTTCGCCGGCCCGCGTACTGGGTCATGATGTCGCCCCAGACCGTGCAGTCGGTGCGTCCGCCGTTGTCGATGACGAGCACGTCGCCCTCGGCCACGTCGTCGATGAAGTCGCCGACCGAGCCCGCGGGCGTGCTGGCCGGAACGTACTTCACCGTGAAGGCGGGCCCCACGGTCACGCCGGCGTAGTCGGCCAGCGGCACGAGGCCGAAGCAGTGGCCCGGCAGGCCGAGCTTGTCCATGGCGTCCGAAACGCCGGGGGTGTCGAGGCCTTCGAACAGGGCCACGAGGTCCTTGTCTTCTTGTTGCATGGGAATGGCTTTCACTGGGAGCGTGGTGATGGATGTCAGAGGCCGTGCGCCGACAGGGTCCGGTCGAGCCAGCCCTGTTCGACGCGCCCGGTGGCGATCTCCGCCTTGATCGCGTCCTCGGTCCGGGTGGTCTGCGCGACGGCCGCGAGCAGGCGCTCCCCGTCCGCGGGATCGAAGCAGACCACGCCGTCCTCGTCGCCGACCACCACGTCGCCCGGATGCACCACCTGCCCGCCGACGCAGACGTCGCGGTTCATGGAGCCGGGGCCGAACTTGTAGGGCCCGCGGTGCGTGCTGCTGCGTGCGTGGCACGGGAAGTCGGCCTCGAAGAAGGCGCGCGTGTCGCGGATCGCGCCGTCGATCACGAAGCCCGCGCAGCCGCGCTGCATCGCGTAGAGCATGATCAGCTCGCCGACCAGTGCGTTGTGGGGATCGCCCGCGCCATCGATCACGAGCACATGGCCGGGCTCGATGTCCTTGAGCGCGCGATAGATCAGCAGGTTGTCGCCGGGCCGCGCCTTGATCGTGAAGGCGGTGCCGACCAGCTTGCGCGCGCGGTGGAAGCGCTGCAGGCCGACGATGCCCGACAGGCGCCGCAGGTTGTCGCTGAGGTGCGGCGTGACGACGTCCCGCAGCGCGGCGATCAGCGCGTCGGGCGCCAGTTTTGGAACGGGTCCGATGTCGAAGTTGGAAAGGGTCACGGTGTGCTCGCTGGGTGTGGTGGTCTATCGCGCGGCCGCGTAGCTTTCCATCGGCAGGTCGTTCGGGTCCTGCCAGAGCTTCTGCAGCGCGGCGGGCGGCGCCATGTTCAGCCGTACGTTGCGCGGCGGAATGGGTTCGGCGTACCACTTGGTCCACAGCGTCTTCATCTCGCCCGAACGCATCATGTCGCGCAGGGTCCGGTCGGCCAGCGCCTTGAGCGGCGCGTCGTCCTTGCTCAGCATGATCGCCAGCGGCTCGGTGTTGAGCACCTCGCCCACCACGGCGAAGTCGGCCGGATTCCTCGCGTTGGCGATCGACGCATTGAGCAGCCCCGCGTCGATCACCCAGGCGTCAGCCTTGCCCGATTCGAGGATCAGGAAGCTCTCGGCATGGTCCTTGCCGAGGATCTCGTTGAACTTCAGGCCGGTGGCGCGGCTGTTGCGGCGCAGATGCTGGACCGAGGTCGTGCCCGTGGTCGCCACCACGGTCCTGCCTTCGAGGTCCTTGATCGAGCGGATGCCCGAGCTGGCGCGCACCGCCATGCGCACCTCCTCGATGTAGGTGGTGAGCGTGAAGGCGACGTCCTGCTGGCGGGCCTGGTTGTTGGTGGTGGAGCCGCACTCGAGGTCGACCGCGCCGTTCTTCACCAGCGGCACGCGGTTCTGCGAGGTCACGACCTGGTAGCGGACCTCGAGCTTCTGCAGGTTCAGCTGCTTCCTGATCGCGGCGACGATCCGCTGGCAGATGTCGACCTGGAAGCCCACGGCCTGGTCGCTGCCCAGCACATAGGACATCGGCAGCGAGCTGTCGCGCACGCCGAGCGTGACCACGCCCGTGCTGCGGATGCGCTCGAGGGTCTGGGCCGGCGCTTCGGCGGCGCTGCCCAACGCGAGCGCGGCCGCCAGGAAGATTGCGATTTTTCTCATGGAGGACCTCGGAGGACTGGACGATGCGGATCGGTCTATCGCGCCTCGGCGGGCTGGCGCTCTTCCATCACCGCCGCGAAGTGCCTGTCGTGCATGGCCTCGGCCACCGACTGGCCGGCGCGGATCCGCGACACCATGCCGGCCTGCTTCGCGGCGGTGCGCTCCGCGATGTCGAGGATCTCGTCGATGCGCGCAGCCGGCACGAACACGCAGCCGCAGCGATCGGCGATCACGAAGTCGTCCTGTGCGACCTCGACGCCCGCGACCTTCACGGGCGCGCCCGAGCCCGTCTGCACCAGGCGGTTGCGGGCACTGACCATGGTCACGCCGCGGCCGTACACCGGGTAGCCGATGGCCTCGCTGCCCTCGATGTCGCGGCTGAAGCCGTCGATCACCGTGCCGCGGATGTGCTTCATGGTGGCGGCATTGGCGACGATGTCGCCCCAGCACGAGACGCCCTCGATGCCGCCGGCGATCACGAGGATCCGGTCGTCGCCGCGGCTTTCGGCGATCACGCTGGTGATGGGATGCACCGTCGGGCCGCCGCTGGCCTGCTTGGGCGCCAGCTGGATGGTGGAGGCGCGGCCGACGATCTGCGGGCACCGCCACAGCGGACGCAGGCCCACCGTGGCGCCGGGCAGTTCGAGGAAGTCCAGCGCGTCGGACACGGTGTTGGTGTCCAGGTCGGCGAGGCGGGAGAGTCGTTGGGCGTCGGTGGTCATGGTCTTTCAGGGGCTGGTGGCGCCGAGGGAGGCGATCGGGTCCGTCATGGCGTTCACGGGTGCAAGGGAAAGCCGATGTTCCGGGGCCGGGTGCGATACGTCCATTCGCAAGAAAGGAAGAACTTGATACGCTTGGCCTATCGATGATCAACTTCCGCCTGCTCCGCCATCTCTACCTTTTCTCGGTGGTCGCCGAGGAACTGCACTTCCGGCGCGCCGCGGCGCGGCTCGGCATGTCGCAGCCGCCGCTGACCGAGCAGATCCAGGTGCTGGAGGCCGCGCTCAAGGTCCGGCTCTTCGAGCGCTCGAGCAAGGGCGTGCAGCTCACGGCCGAGGGCGCGGCCATCCTGCCGGCCGTGAAGAAGCTGGTGTTCCAGATGGACCGCGTGGAGGTCTCGGTGCAGGAGGCGCTGCGCGGCCGCGGGCGCATGCTCACCATCGGCGCCATCACCACGGCCATGGCCAGTCCCCTGCCCGCGGTGATCGAGCAGCTGAAGGCCGAGGTGCCGGACGCGAGCATCTCGGTGATCGAGATCGACAGCGCCGAGGCGCTGCTCGCGCTCGACGAGGGCGTGATCGACGTGGCCTTCGCGCGCATCGAGGGCGACGCGGGGCAAGGGGTGCAGGCGCGGCCGCTGCGCACCGAGCGCCTCGGCGTCGCCCTGCCCGCGTGGCACCGGTTGGCCGCGCGCAAGACCATCGCGCTGCGCGAGCTGGCGGACGAGGAATTCATCATGTTCCCGCGCGCGGTGAGCCCGAGTTTCTTCGACGGCATCGTCGCGGCCTGCCGCGCGCACGGCTTCACGCCGCGCATCCTGCACGAATCGCGCTCGGTCACCTCGCAGATCGCCATGGTCGGCTGCAGTCAGGGCATCGCGCTGGTGCCGCTGGGGCTGCAGGAGCTCGGCGGCGAGCGGGTGGCGATCAAGCCCTTGAAGGAACAGGTCGACGTCGTGACCATCGCGGTCGCATGGAGCGCGCGGACGCAGGATCCGATGGTCGAGCGCATCGTCGCCATTGCCGCCGCGCTGGGCGCGGGCGGCGGGGCGCGGAAGTCCGTGGCGAAAAAGTAGGCGAGGCCGCCGCTACTTCGCGACGATCACGACCAGCACCGACGCATCCTCCCCATCGGCCGAACGCAGCTTGTGCGCGATGGTGGAGTCGAACTGCACGCAGTCGCCCACGTTGAGCATCTCCTTGCGGTTGCCGATCTGCAGCTCGATGCGGCCCGTCAGCACGTAGAGGATCTCCTCGCCGTCGTGGTGGCTCATGATCTTGCTGTGGCCGCCCGCGCGCTCGCCGGGACGCAGCACGAAGGCGCGCATCAGCCGGCCCTGGCTGACGCCGGCGACCAGCGACATGTAGGTGCGGGCCTCTTCTTCCGACGGCGCGGGCGCACGCACGATGGACACGGCATCGGCCACGGTGGAGCGGCCGAACAGGTTCTCGACCGTGACGCCCAGCGCGCTCGCGATCTTCAGCGCCGATTCGATGGACGGCTTGGAGATGCCGCGCTCCACCTTCGACAGGTAGCTGCGCGTGAGTCCGGAGTCGCTGGCCAATTGCTCGAGCGTCAACCCGCTCTGCACCCGCAGGAACTTGAGATTCAGCGCCATGTGTCTGTGGTGTCCATGCGGTCGATCTTAGCGTCGGCGCAGCGGGGCCCGGCGGCTCAGCAGTCGAGCGGCGCCGGGGCGCCACGGGTCTGCCGGCACCAGTAGTCGAAGGTGGCGTTGACGATCGAGGGCTTGAGCAGGTAGTCGTGCGCCTCGCGCGCGAGCACGTCGTCCACCGGCGTCAGCGGGCCGAAGGCCTGGGCGCGGATCTGCATGCGCGCGGCGCGCTCGAGGTAGACCGACAGATAGGTCGCCTCCTCGATGGTCTGGCCGGCCGTGAGGTAGCCATGGTGCGCGAGCACGATGGCGCGCTTGCTGCCGAGCGCGCCCGAGATGATCACGCCCTCCTGGTCGGCGATCGGAACGCCCGGCCATTCGCCGAGGAAGGCGCAGTCCTCGTGCAGCGGCGTCATGTCCATCTGCGAGATCACCAGCGGCTGGCGCGCGGCCGCGAGCGCCGAGGCCCAGGGCGAGTGGGTGTGGATGATCGACTGGACATCGGGCCGCGCGCGATACACCCACAGGTGGAAGCGCGTGGCGGGGTTGGCCATGCCGGTGCCGGTCAGGGTGTTCAGGTCCTGGTCGACCTCGATGAAGTCCTCGGGCGTGGCCTCGTCGAAGCCGAGGCCGAAGCGCAAGGTCCAGTAGGCGCCGGGGCGTTCCGAGCGCGCGCTGATCTGGCCCGCGAGCCCGGCCTCCTGGCCGGTCATCGCGAGGATGCGGCAGGCATAGGCCAGCGTCTCTTTCATGGTGCGCGGCGCGCCCGCCAGGTGCTGCGCCATCTCGCGGGTGGCGCGCTCGTCGAAGTATTCCTTGCTGCGGAGTTCTGGGGTCATGGTTCGATGGAGAGAAAGTGTGGGGTGGAAAGGAAGAGGCGCGGCGCTCAATGCACGGCCGCCAGCACCATGTCGACCAGCCGCTGGACCAGCGGCGATTGCGGCTTGCCCGCGCGCGTGATCACGACCACGCGGCGGCGCATCAGCGGCCGTTCGATGCGGACCTTGCGCAGGTCGTTGTCCTGCAGCAGCTTGTCGGGCATGCGGGTCGGCAGGATGCAGGCGCCCATGCCCGCGGCGACCAGCTTGACCAGGGTGTCGACGGTCTCGGCCTCGGCGACGATCGGCAGCTTCAAGCTGCCCTGGCGCACCATCTTGCCGAGCGCATAGTGGGCCGGAAAAGCCACCAGCCGCGGCCGCTCCTCCGTGAGGTCGATGGTCTCGCCATGGGCACTGTCGCGCGTGGCGATCAGGCACATCTCGTCGTCGAACAGCGGCCGCGTTTCCAGTGTCTGCGAGGCGACGGCCGTGTCGTAGACCAGGCCGATGTCGGCCTTGCCGTTCTCCACCAGCTCGGCCGCGTCCGACGAACTGCGGCACATCAGCGACAGCGCGACATCGCTGCATTCGGCCGAGAAGCGCGCCACGATCTCGCCGAGCAGGTAGTAGCTCAGGGTATGGACCGCCGCCACCCGCACCGTGCCCTGCGACACGCCGTCGTGCTTGCGCACGCAGTCGACCGCGGCATCGATGCTGCGGTAGGCGGCCTCGGTCTTCTCCTTCAGGCCGCGGCCGGCTTCCGTCAGCTCCACGCCGCGCCCGTTGCGCACGAACAGCGGCTGGCCGAGGCAGCTCTCCAGCGTCGCCAGCTGGCGGCTCAGGCCGGGCTGGGTTTGGTCCAGCGCCTCCGCGGCGCGCGAGAGCGACTTCAGGCTCGCGATCTTGAGGAAGTACCGCAGCTGGCGGTCGAGGGAGTCCACGGGGTGTCGTTCAGGCGTTCACGTCCACGATCAGCCGCCCGGCGACCTTGCCGTCGATCAGGTCCTGCGCGGCGGGAATCGCCTGCGCCAGGCCGATGGTCGCGGTCATCGCGAGCGTTTCGTCCGCGCCCAGCGTGCGCTGCAACTGGGTCCAGGCTTCCAGGCGCCGGGGCAGTTCGGCCTTCACGCTGTCGATGCCCACGAGCGTCACGCCGCGCAGGATGAAGGGCGCGACGGTGGACGGGAAGTCCATGCCCTGCGCCAGCCCGCAGGCCGCGACCACGCCGCCGTACTTCGTGGCGGCGCAGGCATTGGCCAGCGTATGGCTGCCCACGCAGTCGACCACCGCGGCCCAGCGCTCCTTCTGCAGCGGTTTGCCCGGCGCGGACAGCGGCTCGCGGCCGATCACCTCGTGCGCGCCCAGTGCCTTCAGCCGCGCGGCCTCCTGCGGGCGACCCGTGGCGGCCACGACCCGGAAGCCGCGCCTGGCCAGCAGGCTGACCGCGAAGCTGCCCACGCCGCCATTGGCGCCGGTCACCAGCACCTCGCCGGCCTGCGGCGTGATGTCGCGCTCGATCGCGAGCACGCACAGCATGGCCGTCAGGCCCGCGGTGCCGATGGCCATCGCATGGCGGCTCGTGAGGCCCGCCGGCATCGCCACCAGCCAGGCGGCCGGCACCCTCGCCTTCTGCGCCAGCCCGCCCCAATGGCCTTCGCCCACGCCCCAGCCCGTGAGGATCACCTGGTCGCCGGCCTTGAACTCGGGCGAGGTGCTCTCGCCGACCGTGCCCGCGAAGTCGATGCCGGGCACCATCGGCCACTGGCGCACGATCGGGCCGCGGCCGGTGATGGCGAGTGCGTCCTTGTAGTTGAGGCTCGAAAACTCGACGTCGACCGTGACGTCGCCCTCGGGCAGCGCCGAGGCCTCGAGGGCTTTCACGGCGGCCAATGTCTTGCCGTCCTGCTGGGTCAGGTGGATCGCGTTGAACATGGGATTCCTTGGGTTCTTCTTCAAAGGGCCGACCGCAGCGAGTCGGCCAGCGCATAGTGGGTGGCGCAGCGCACCTCGATCACGGCCGGGCCGCGCACGGCCAATGCCTCGGCCATGACTTGCGCGGCCTCGTCCGCATGCCGCACCACATGGCCCGAGGCGCCGAAGGCCCGGGCGAGCGCGGCGAAATCGGGGTTGCGCAGGTCGGTGCCGCTGACGCGGCCCGGATAGGCGCGCTCCTGGAACGAGCGGATCGTTCCATACGAGGCGTTGTTGGCGACGACGATCTTCAGGTCGATGCCGCGGTCCACCGCGGTCGCGAGCTCGTTGCCGCTCATGAGGAAGCCGCCGTCGCCGCAGAAGGCGATCACCTGCCGCCGCGGATGGCGCAGGCCCGCAGCCAGGCCCGCGGGCACGCCCATGCCCATGGCACCGCAGGCCGAGCCGAGCAGGCGGTTCGACGACCCGAGCCGCAGCGCGCGATGCACCCAGGCGGCGAAGTTGCCCGAGTCGGTCGTGAGGATCGTGTCGTCGCGCATCGCGCCGCGCACGGCATTGATCACATGGCCCAGCACGTCCTGCGCGGGCACGCGGGCTTCGTTCCAGCCGTGCGCGGCCTCGCGCGCATGCAGGCCCGCGCGCAGCCATTCGCTGCGGTCGATGGACGGCGGCGTCATGCGCAGCAGCGCGTCCACGAAGGCGCGCGCGGTCGACACCACGCCGAGCGTGGTTGTGAAGTGGCGGCCGATCGCGCCGGCATCGGGGTACACATGCAGCAGCTTCTGCGCGTCGGGCGACTGGCGCGGAACCGTGAAGCCCTGCGTCGACACATCGCCGAGCCGCGTGCCGATGCCCACGACGACGTCGGCCTGCGCGAACAGCGCCGTGTGGACGGCGGAGGGAAAGAAGCCCAGCTGCCCGAGCCAGTGCGGATGCGTGTTGGGAAAGAGGTCCTGGTTCTTGTTCGTGACCGCGACCGGCAGCTGCCAGGCCTCGCTGAGCGCGACCAGCGCCTGCCTGAAGGCGCCATCGGCGCAGGCTTCGCCGCCGACGATGAGCACCGGCCGCTCGGCCCGCGCGAGCAGCGCGGCGGCGTCTTCCATCGCCTGCATCGACGGCTCGGGCCGCGCGACGCCGAAGCGCGTGGCGGCGCATTCGGGGATCTCCAGGGCCAGCAGGTCCTCGGGCAGCTCGACGACCACCGGGCCCGGCGTGCCGCTGGCCGCGGTCGAGAAGGCGCGCGCCAGGGTCTCCGCGGCCTGCGACGCGAGGTGGATGCGGGCGGTCCACTTCGCCATCGGCCCGAACAGGCGCGCGGCGTCGATCTCCTGCACCGCGTCGCGCCCCAGGTTCGGCAGGTCGACCTGCCCGACCAGCACCACCAGCGGCAGCGCCTCCTGCGAGGCCACGTGGATGCCGATGGTGGCGTTCGCGAGGCCCGGTCCCCGGCTCACCATCACCACGCCCGGCGTGCCCGTCAGCCGCGCATCGGCCGCTGCCGCGAGGCTGGCGGAGCCTTCGTGGCGGCAGGTCACGAGATCGAAGTCCTCGCGGCCGTACAGCGCGTCGAGCAAGGGAAGAAAGCTCTCGCCCGGCACGCTGAAGGCGCGCTGCACGCCGTGAAGGGCGAGGCTGTCGGCAAGGAGGTCGGCGACGCGGAATGGCATGGGGGACTCGGCTTCTATGGGAATTCGTCGTGCGTTCATGCGGCGAGGGCCGCGGCCGGGCGCAGCGGCGCGGCGGTCAACGCCTGCAGCCGTTCGAACGAGAGGCCGTCGACCATGCGGCTCACCACCAGCCCGTCGGGCTCGACCTCGATCACGGCCAGGTCGGTGAAGATGCGCCGCACCACGCCCACGGCGGTCAGCGGAAAGGTGCAGGCCTCGACGATGCGCGAAGCGCCCTCCTTCGTCTGGTGTTCCATCAGCACCCAGATCGACTTCGCGCCCACGGCCAGGTCCATCGCGCCGCCCACGGCCGGCGGCGCCGAGCCGTCGAGGCCCATGCTCCAGTTGGCGATGTCGCCGCGCGCGCTGACCTGGTAGGCGCCGAGGATGGCGATGTCGAGATGGCCGCCGCGCATCATCGCGAACGACAGCCCGGTGTCGAAGTAGGAGCCGCCCGGCAGGATGGTGACGGGTGTCTTGCCCGCGTTGATCAGGTCGCGGTCTTCCGCGCCCGGCGCCGGCCGCGGCCCGATATGCAGGATGCCGTTCTCGCTGTGCGTGACCACGCCCGAGGCCGCGGTGATGTGGTCCGACACCAGCGTCGGGAAGCCGATGCCGAGGTTGACGAAGCTGCGCGGCGGCAGCTGCGAGGCCGCCAGCGCGGCCAGTTGTTCGCGCGTGAGTCTGTTCATGACCGATCTCCCAGGAAGACGCGGTCGACGAAGATGCAGGGCGTCACGATGCATTCGGGATCGAGGCCGCCGACCGGCACGATCTCGTCGACCTCGAACACCACCGTGTCGGCCGCGGTGGCCATCACCGGCGAGTAGTTGCGCGCCGTCTTGTTGTAGACGATGTTGCCCATGGTGTCGGCCTGCCTGCCCTTGAGCAGCGCGAAGTCGGCGCGCAGCGGCTTCTCGAGCACGTAGTCGCGCCCGTCGATGCGCTCCACGCGCTTGCCCTCGGTCAGCACGGTGCCGATGCCCACCGGCGAATAGAAGCCGCCGATGCCGGCGCCGCCGCAGCGGATGCGCTCGATCAGCGTGCCCTGCGGCACCAGCTCGAGCTCGACCGTGCCGGCGCGGTAGGCCACGGCGAAGGCCTTGGCGCTGCGCGGGTACGAGCAGACGATCTTGCGCACGATGCCGGCCGTGAACCAGAGCGACAGGTCGTCGGCATCGGCGCCCGCGTTGTTGGAGATCACGGTGAGTTCGCGCACGCCCAGCGCCAGCACGGCCTGGATGATGGCGCGCGGCAGGCCGGCACCGCCGAAACCGCCGACCAGCAGCGTGGCGCCATCGCGCAGGCCCTCGAGGGACTGCGCGGCGCTGTCGACGACCACATGTCGCAGGCTCATGGTTGCTTCGTTCCTTGTTCCTCACCCTGGGCAGGCGCCGAGGGATAGGCCGCGGCCAGCCCGCGGCCGATGCGGTCGTTGAGCATCTCGGTGCTGCCGTCGGCGAAGGCCGCGAGCCGCACTTCGGAGGCGAGCGCGACCAGGCCGCTCGGCGCGGTGGCGCCCACGGCGCCCATCGCGCGGATGCATTGCTCGATGCCCTCGGTGGCGGTCTGGACCGCGATCTTCTTGGCGCTGGCCGCAAGCTCGGGGCTGCAGGTGCCGGCATCGATGCGCCGCGCCGCCTTCACCACGAGCGCATTGGCGGCCTCGAGATGGGCCGCGACCTCCGCGAGTGCCCATTGCAATCCCTGGTGTGCGAGCAGCGGTTGGCCGAACGCGGTGCGCCGGCCACAGTACGCGACGGCCGTGCACAGCGCCGCATGCAGCGAGCCCGTGCACATGGCCGCCACGTGCACGCGCGCCGCGTTGATGGCTTCCATCGAGGCGCGGAAGGCCTCGCCGGGGGCATGGATCAGCGCCCAGTCGGGAACGAAGTGCCGTTCGAAGCGGATCTCGGCGAGCCTGAACTCCATCGCGCCCGGCAGCTCGTGCGGCGTCGCGGCGAAGGCCTTGCCGGCCTCGGGCTCGACCAGGAAGCCCGCGATCGCCTGCGATCCGTCGGCCGCGGTGGTGCGCGCGAGCACCATCAGCAGGTTGGCGATAGCGCCGTTGCTGACCCAGGCCTTGCTGCCGTCGAGCAGCCAGCCGCCCTCGGTGCGCACGGCCTGCGAACGCAGTTGCGTGAGGTCGCTGCCGGCCGTGGGTTCCGACATCGCGGGCGCGCCGATCAGGCTGCCGGCCAGCAGCCCCGGCAGCAGGCGTTCCTTCTGCACCGCCGAGCCGTGGCGCCACAGCCGCGTCGCCATGCCCTGCATGTTGTTGAGGCAGAAGGCCGCGGCGAAGCCGTGGCCCGCCATGGTCTGCGCGACGCGGACCTTGCAGAGGAAGGAGGCACCGAAGCCGCCGCCCTCCTCCGGCACCTGCAGCCCGAGCATGCCCAGCGCGGCCCATTGGGCGATCACCGTGCGTTCGCAGGGCTCGCCGCGCGAACGCGCCTGCACGAGCCGTGGCGCGAGCACCTCGGTGCAGAAGCGCTCGGTGTCGCGCACCAGCGCCAGCTCGCGTGCCGTGAGGCCGCTGTCCAGTTCGTCGAAGAAGCTCATGGTCAGCGCCTTCCGTCTCAATCGACGATCGGGAAGTTGGAGTCCTTCACGAACTTCTTCCAGTAGTCGATTTCCTTCTTGATGTCGGCCGCGAAGGACGCGGGCGTCGAGCCCTTGATGGCCACCGCGCCGATCGGCGCGAGGCGCTTCTCGAAGTCCTCGCTCGCGATCGCGCGGGTCAGCGCGGCCGAGGCCTTGGCGATGATCTCGGGCGGCGTCTTCGCGGGCGCCACGAGGCCGAACCAGGGCGAGATGTCCATGCGCGCGGCGCCGGCCTGCTGCAGCGTGGGCAGTTGCGGGAACAGCGCCGAGCGCTCGTCGGCCGCGATGGCCAGGGCGCGCAGTTTGCCGGCCTGCACCTGCTGCGCCACGGTGGACTCGGTGAAGAAGCCGACCTGCACCACGCCCGCCATCAGGTCGGTGATGGGCTGGCCGCCGCCCGGGTAGTTCACCAGCGTGAGGTCGACGCCGTTGAGCACGCCGAACAGCGCGCCGCCGAAATGCGAGGACGCGCTGTAGGTCGCGCTGTAGTTGAGTTCGCCGGGATGGGCCTTGGCATAGGCGACGAACTCCTTCACGTCCTTGGCGGCCAGCGCGGGGTTCACCACCATCAGCACGCGCTGCTTCGCGAACTTGCCGATGGGCTCGAAGTCGGCCACGGGGTCGTAGGGCAGCTTGCGGAACACGGCCGCCGCGCGGGTCTGCACCGACTCGGCCGTGAGCATCAGCGTGTCGCCGTCGGGCTTCTGCTTCGCGACGTAGGCGGCGGCCACGGTGCCGCCCGCGCCGCCGCGGTTCTCGATGATCACCGGCTGCCCCAGCTCCTTCGACAGCGACTGGCCGACGATGCGCGCCACGATGTCGGTCGGCCCGCCCGGCGGGAAGCCGACCACCAGGCGCACGGGCCGCGTGGGCCAGGCCTCCGTGGCCATCGAAGCAGCAGTGGTCGCGACGAGTGCCGCACAGACCAGGGACTTGAGCAAGGGAGAGATTCGCATGTGGATACCTCGGAACGTGTGATGAATATGTCCCATATGACACTTTGTGTCAAACCTGGAAACGAGCGTTTTCCGTTGAATAACAGCTATGCGTCAGAGGGAAAGGAAGGCGTTGTGGCCTGCGGAGGAACGGAGCACCGTTCATGCCAGAAGGAAACTTTGGGTCCTGCTTCGGCGGCGGGCAGGCCTTCGGGACGGTCGTTGGAATGGAGCTAGCCCGGCCCCGCGCTGGAGGCCTCCCGCCGAATGGACGCGGGCCGCCGGCGCGCCTCGCGGCCGGCGCGCGAGCCATGCATCGCGCGAGATAGCAGCTATGCGGCTGCGGCCCTTCATGCGCGACCCGTGACGGGCCCGGATGCACGGCCGCGTGCGCCGCGACGGTGCGCTACAGCGCCTCGAGCGCCTGCTTCAGGTCGGCGATCAGATCGTCCACGTCTTCCAGCCCCACCGAGAGGCGCACCAGCTTCATGGTCACGCCCTCGCTGAGCCGCGCGCCCGGCTCCACCTGCTGGTTGGCGCGGATCAGCGCGCCCGGATGCGTGATCAGCGTCTCGGTGTCGCCGAGGCTGATCGCGCGCGAGATCAGCCGCAGCCGGTCGATCATGCGGATCGCGCCCTGCTCGCCCGACTTGAGGTCGAAGGAGAGCATGCCGCTGCCGTGCTTCATCTGGCGCTGCGCGATCGCATGGCCCGCGTTGTCGGCCAGGAAGGGATAGCGCACCACCTCCACCGCCGGATGTGCAGCGAGCATCTGCGCGATCTTCAATGCGCTCTCGCCGTGCTGGCGCATGCGCAGCGTCAGGGTCTTGAGGCCGCGCAGCACCAGGAAGCAGAGCATCGGCGACAGCGTGGCGCCGGTCAGGTAGCGCAGCCCGGCCTTGCGGATCTTGTGGACGGTGGCGGCGTCGCCCAGCACCACGCCGCCGAGCAGGTCGCCATGGCCGTTGATGTACTTGGTCAGCGAATGCACCACGAGGTCGGCGCCATGGTCCATGGGCCGCTGCAGGGCCGGCGACGCGAAGGTCGAGTCGACCACCACCCTGGCGCCATGCCGGCGGGCGATGTCGGCCAGCGCCCGGATGTCGAGCACCTCGCCGGTCGGGTTGACCGGCGATTCGAAGTACACGATCTTGGTCTTGTCCGACAGCGCCTGCTCGAGATGGCGCGGATCGGAGAAATCGACGCGCCGCACGCGGATGCCGAAGCGCGGCAGGCCGTCGGCCAGCAGCAGGCCCACGGTCGAATAGGCCGTGTGATGCGCAATGAGCTCGTCGCCGGCCGACAGCAGGGTCAGCAGCGTGGCGCTGATGGCGCCCATGCCGGAGCCGGTGACCAGGCCCGCCTCGGCGCCCTCGAGGTCGGCCAGCCGACGCTCGAGCAGCGCCTGCGTGGGGTTGTGCTGGCGGCCGTACACGTACTTCTCGCTCTCGCCCGAGAACACGGCGGCCGCGTCGGCGGTCGATTCGAAGGCATAGGTCGAGGTCAGGTAGATCGGCGGCGAGACGGCGCCGAAGGCATCGGCCTCGTGGCCCGCGTGGATGGTCCGGGTCTGGAATCCCGCCGCGTGGGCGGCTTCGTTCGATGGCATCTGTGCTCCTGGTGGTTGGGAATCGGTGGCGCTCGGGTCAATGCACGATCTGGCTCAGGAAGAGCCGCGCGCGCTCGGTCTGCGGATCGGCGAAGAAGCGCTCGGGCGCGCCCTGCTCGACGATCTCGCCGCGGTCCATGAAGATCACGCGGTCGGCGACCTTGCGCGCGAAGCCCATCTCGTGCGTCACGCACAGCATCGTCATGCCGCTTTCCTGCGCCAGGCCGATCATCACGTCGAGCACCTCCTTGACCATCTCGGGATCGAGCGCCGAGGTGGGCTCGTCGAACAGCATGACCTTCGGGCCCATGCACAGCGAGCGCGCGATCGCCACGCGCTGCTGCTGGCCGCCCGAGAGCTGGCCCGGGAACTTGCCGGCCTGCTCGGGAATGCGCACGCGCTCGAGGTACTTCATGGCGGTCGCGCGGGCCTCGGCCATCGGCTTCTTCAGCACCCAGACCGGGCCGAGCGTGAGGTTCTCCATCACCGTCAGGTGCGGGAACAGGTTGAAGTGCTGGAACACCATGCCCACGTCGCGGCGAATGGTCTCGATGTGGCGCAGGTCGTTGCTCAGCTCGGTGCGGTCGATGACGATGCGGCCGCTCTGGTGCTGCTCGAGGCGGTTGATGCAGCGGATCAGCGTCGACTTGCCCGAGCCCGACGGGCCGCAGACGACGATGCGCTCGCCGCGCGCCACGTCGAGGTGGATGTCGCGCAGCACGTGGAACTGCCCGTACCACTTGTTGACGGCTTGCATCTGGATGATCGGTTCGGTCACGGCGGAGTCCTTCGTTCTTGTTGGGGTCATGGCGGCCTTGCTTGCCTGCGTTATTTGCCGGCGTTGTCGCTGGTATGGCCGGTGGCGAGCGAGCGCTCGAGCGACCGGCTGTACTTGGAGAGCGAGAAGCAGAAGACGAAATAGATCGCGCCGATGAACAGGTAGGCCTCCACGCCGAAGCCGCCCCAGGCCGGATCGGCCAGCGCGGCCTTCGCGGCCTGCGTGAGGTCGAAGATGCCGATGATCACGACCAGCGAGGTGTCCTTGAACAGTGCGATGAAGGTGCTGACCAGCGGCGGTATCACGACCTTCAGCGCCTGCGGCAGCACCACGCGCCGCATCTGCTGCGCATACGACAGGCCGATGGACTCGGCGCCCTCGTACTGGCCCTTGGGGATCGACTGCAGGCCGCCGCGCACCACCTCGGCGATGTAGGCCGCGGCGAACAGCACGATGGCCAGTTGCGCGCGCAGCAGCTTGTCGATGCTCATGCCCTCGGGCAGGAACAGCGGCAGCATCACCGAGGACATGAACAGGATGCTGATCAGCGGCACGCCGCGTATCAGTTCGATGTAGCCCACGCACAGCGCCTTGATGGCCGGCATTCTCGAGCGGCGCCCGAGCGAGAGCACCACGCCAAGCGGGAACGCGAAGGCGATGCCGAAGGTCGAGAGGATCAGCGTCAGCGGCAGGCCGCCCCAGCGCACGTTCTCCACGTAGCTCAGGCCGAACAGGCCGCCCCACATCAGGACCGCGACGAGCGCGAGCACGCCGGTCCAGAGCATGGTGAGCCTCAGGTCCCACGTGCGCCGCGCGGCGCTGTAGACCAGCGTGCCGATCAGCGCGAGGGTCGCAAGCAGCGGCCGCCATTGCTCGTCGTAGGGATAGGTGCCGAACAGGATCAGCCGGTGCTTCTCGGCGATGAAGGCCCAGCAGGCGCCGCCGGGCGCGTTCCGGCAGCCCTGCGCGGTCGGCGACGAGAAGGTGGCCTTCACGAGGAGCCAGTCGACCAGCGGCGGCACGGTCATGAGCAGCAGCCACAGGCACAGCAGGGTGCCGAGGATGCCCGCGGGCGACTGGAACAGGCGCTCGCGGATCCATGGCCAGGCACGCAGGACGCGCTCGGGCGCGCGCGGGGTGGCGGTCGTGCCGCCGGTCAGGGAAGTGGGATTCATGTCAACGCTCGACGAGCGCGATGCGCCGGTTGTAGGCATTCATGGCGAGCGAGATGCACAGGCTCACCGTCATGAAGGCGGCCATGATGATCAGGATGCCCTCGATGGCCTGGCCGGTCTGGTTCAGGGTCGTGTTCACCACGGAGACGAGGTCGGGATAGCCGATGGCCACGGCCAGCGAGCTGTGCTTGACGAGGTTGAGGTACTGGCTCGTGGCCGGCGGCACCATCACCCGCAGCGCCTGGGGCAGCACCACCAGCCGCAGCGAACGACCGCGCCGCAGGCCCAGCGATTCGGCCGCCTCCCACTGCCCGCGGTTCACCGACTGCACGCCCGAGCGCACGATCTCGGCGATGAAGGCCGCCGTGTAGCTCACGAGCCCGACCAGCAGCGCGAACAGCTCGGGCGAGAGGTTCCATCCGCCGGCGAAGCCGAAGCCGCTCGGGTGCGGGACCTCCATCGACAGCTGCGCGCCGCTCAGGGCCCAGGCCAGCACGGGCAGGCCGGCGAACAGCACCGCCGCCCAGGGCGCGAGCGCCATCGGATGGCCGGTCAGCGCCTGCCGTCTCCTGCTCCAGCGCGCGAGGAAGAAGGTGCCCGCGCCTGCCATGGCCAGCGCGCCGACCATCCATGCGAGCGAGTCGCCGAGCAGTGCCGGCATCAGCAGCCCGCGGTTCGACAGGTACACGCCCGGCAGCGGATGGTGCGCGGCGCGCGGCCCCGGCATGCTCTCGGAGATCAGCGCATACCAGAGCAGCAGCTGCAGCAGCAGCGGCACGTTGCGCACGCATTCCACGTAGGCCGCGGCCAGCCGCGACACCAGCCAGTTGCCCGACAGCCGTGCCACGCCGACCAGGGTGCCGAGCACGGTGGCCAGCACGAGCGCGATGAGCGAGACGCGCAGCGTGTTGAGCAGGCCGACGACGATGGCGCGGCGATAGGTATCGGCCGGCGTGTAGTCGATCGGCGTCTCGCCGATCGCGAAGCCCGCCTCGCGGTCGAGGAAGGCGAAGCCGGTCGAGATGTTGCGTGCCGCCAGGTTGTGCAGCGTGTTCGACACCAGGTACCAGGCGGTCAGCGCCACCAGCGCGACCACGACGACCTGGTAGACCAGCGCGCGCAGGCCGGGGTCGCTCCACGACAGGCGCGCGCGCGGCCGTGGGGGCATGGCGCCCGTGTTTTCTTCATCCATGGGAAATCCTCGATTCGCTTCGGGTACGGCCGTGCCGGCGGTTGCCCGCCGGCACGGCCTCTCTCGTTCAGGAACGAATCAGCGGATCGGCCAGCCGTACATCAGGCCGCCCTTGGTGTAGAGCGCATTGAGGCCGCGATCGAGCTTCATCGGGCTGCCCGCGCCGACGCTGCGGTCGAAGACCTCGCCGTAGTTGCCGACCTGCTTGATGATCCGGTAGGCCCACTTGTCGTCCACGCCCAGCGCCTTGCCCATGCCGGGCACGGTGCCGAGGATGCGCTGGATGTGCGGCGCCGGATTCTTCAGCGCCTCGTCGACGTTCTTCGAGCTCAGGCCGTACTCCTCGGCCTCGAGCATCGCGTTGAGCGACCAGCGCACGACGTTGAACCAGGCCTCGTCGCCCTGGCGCACCATCGGCCCGAGCGGTTCCTTCGACAGCGGCTCGGGCAGGATCACGTACTTGTCGGTGCTGCCCAGGTTGATGCGCGCCAGCGCCAGCTGCGACTTGTCGAGCGTGATGCCGTCGCAGCGCCCCGACATGAAGGCGCGCTTGATCTCGTCCACCGTGTCGAGCAGCACCGGCTTGAACTCCATCTTCAGCCCGCGGAACCAGTCGGCCAGGTTGAGTTCGGTGGTGGTGCCCGGCAGCACGCAGATGGTGGCGCCCGCGAGCTTCTTCGCACTGGTGACGTTCGAGTCCTTCGTCACCATGATCCCCTGGCTGTCGTAGTAGTTGACGCCCACGCCGATCAGCCCGAGCGTGGTGTCGCGCGTCAGCGTCTGGGTGGTGTTGCGCGTCAGCACGTCGATCTCGCCGGACTGCAGCGCGGTGAAGCGCGCCTGCGTCGTGAGCGGCACCACGCGGAACTTGGTCGCGTCGCCGAACATCGCCGCGGCGATCGCGCGGCAGGTGTCGACGTCGATGCCCTGCCACTCGCCCTTGCTGTCGGTGAAGGCGAAGCCCGGCAGATTGGTCGACACGCCGCACTGCACCAGGCCCCGTTTCTTGACTGCGTCGAAGGTGGTTCCCGCATGGGCGCGGGTTCCGACGGTGAGGACGAGCAAGGCGCTCAGCGCAAGGCCCAACAGCTTCATGGATTGTCTCTTTCTGGAATTCCTGGAATCAGGCGGAGTGGCTTCGAAGGGCCACGCTTGCTTCGCGACCAGGGTGCCGCCGCGAAGTGCGCGAAGTATCGGGACGATGGCGCGCGAAGGCCATGTACGAAGCGCCATATCAGCTATACCGCCGGGCCGGTCGCCCTCCTCTCATTCGCTGTCCATGAAGACGCGGCGCAGCTACCAGCGATAGGTCGCCGTGGCGCTCACCTGCCGCAGGTCGCCATAGGAGCAGAAGTTCGCGTCGCAGCCGCCGAAGTAGGCCTTGTTGGTCAGGTTGCGCAGGTTGAGCGCCAGGCTCCAGCGCTCGAAGTCATAGCCGACCATGGCGTCGAACAGGGTGTAGGCCGGCACCTTGGCCGGCGCGGCACTGCCTTCGCCGCGGGTCGAACCCGAGTAGCGCACGCCGAGGCCCGCCTTGACGCCGTTGGCGAAGCGGTAGTCGACCCACAGCGCGGCGCGCTGCCTGGCGACCGCGTTGGGCTGGGTGCCGATGTCCCTGGGGTTGCTGCTGGCGATGGTCTTGTACTGCGGGATCCAGGTGTAGCTCAGCGACACGTTCATCTTCGGGATCGGCTGGAACAGCGCCTCGAGTTCCAGGCCGCGCGACAGCACTTCGCCCGTCTGCCGCGGCTGGAAGTCGGGGTAGTACGAGAGGTAGTTCCTGCGCCGCAGGTCGAAGACCGCCGCGCTGTAGCTGTCCTTGGTGCCCGGCGGCTGGTAGCGCAGGCCCGCTTCGTACTGCCGGCCGGTCTCGGGATCGAAGGGACGCCGGGTGTCGGGGTTGATCGTGAGCACCGGCGTGAACGATTCGGAGTAGCTCAGGTAGGGCGCCCAGCCGCTGGGCGCCAGGTAGACCAGCCCCGCGCGCTTGGTGAACTTGTGGCTGCGGATGCGCGTGACGCTGTCGGCGAGGCGGTCGGTCGATTCGGTTTCGGCGCTGTCGTAGCGCCCGCCGATCGTCGCCACCCAGTGCTGCGCGAACCTGATCTGGTCCTGCAGGTAGAGGCCGGTCTGGGCCAGCGTGCCGTCGCTGGAAATGTACGGGTCGGGCACCTGCACCGGGCCGCCGTAGACGGGCGCGAACACGTCGATGGGCGCGAAGCTGCCGCCGTAGCGGCTGATCTGGTCGTAGCGCGAGCGCTGGTATTCGAGGCCGACCAGCGCGGTGTGCTGCGTGGCGCCGAGCTGGAACCGGGCCTGGGCCTGGTTGTCGACCACGAACTGCTTCGCCTTCTCCTTGCTCGCGAACACGACGCGGTCGAACTGCCGGAAATTGGCCGGGCTGTCGGCGTTGTCGGGATCGACGCTGCGGTATCCGGCGCCGGGCCAGGTCTGCTGCAGGTCGGTGCGCAGGCGGCCGTAGCGCAGGTTCTGGCGCACGGTCCAGGTGTCGCTGAAGCGGTGCTCGAACTGGTAGCCGACCATCCACTGGTTCTGGTCGAAGCGATCGAAGCCGGGCTCGCCCAGGAAGGTCGAGGCGCGGATCCTGCCGTTCGGGTTGGGCAGCAGCGTTCCCTGGACCGGCGCCGCGTTGTAGACCACGCCCGAGCGGTCGCGCAGGAACTGGGACAGCAGTGTGAGGCTGGTGTCGGCGGAAGGCTTCCAGGTCAGCGAGGGCGCGAGGTAGAGCCGGTCGTCCTTCTCCTTGGCATCGATCGGCAGCTTGGCGTCGCGCGCGACGCCGGTGATGCGATAGAGCCACTTGCCCTCGTCGTCGAGCGGGCCCGAGAAATCGCCGGCCACCTGGCGCCGGCCGTGGTCGCCGATCTGCAGCTGCATCTCGCGCAGCGGCTGGGCGGTCGGCCGCTTGCTGGTCTGGTTGATGATGCCGCCCGGGCTGCCCTGGCCGAACAGCACCGATGCCGGGCCGCGCAGGACCTCGACCCGCTCCAGGCCGTAGTTGTCGGTCCGCCACAGGCCCCAGGTGTTCATGTTGCGCAGCGGCATGCCGTCCAGGTAATTGCCGGGCGTGTAGTTGGTGAAGCCGCGCAGCGAGATCCAGTCGAAGCGGCTGTCGGCGCTGTAGGCCGAGGTCACGCCGGGCGTGTAGCCCAGCGCCGTGCCCAGCGTCCGCGCGCCGATGGCATCCATGCGCTCGGCCGTGACCACGGAGATCGACTGCGGCGTCTCGATGATCGGCGTGTCGGTCTTGGTGGCGCTCGCGCTACGCAGCGCCACGTAGCCGCGCACCGGCCCGGTCACGGTCTCTTCCTGCGCGTTGACGGTCACCGGGGGCAGCGTCGCGCCCGGTGCCGGGGCCGTCGACTCCTGCACGATCACCGCCGTGCCGTCGACGCGGGCCGCGAGGCCGCTGCCGGCCAGCAGCCGGTCCAGCGCCTGCCTCGGGCTCAGGGCGCCCGAGACGGCCGGCGCCATCTTGTCGCGCACCAGCGCGGGCTGGACGATCAGCTGCATGCGCGTCTGCAGCGCCCAGTCGCCGAGGGCCTGGCCCAGCGGCTTGGCGGCGATGTCGAAGCGCACGGCGCTGGCCGAGAGATCGATGCCGGCGGTCTGGGCGTGCAGCGGTGCGACGGCGAAGACCAGCGCGCAGGCAATGGCCAGCGGCGCGGGGCGCAACGGAAAGCGGGACATGAGGGGTTCTCCAGAGATGAAACGGATGGCAGTCAGCCGTGGAGACGGGCGAGCTTCCGGATACCCCAGGTCGGGCCCGCGAAAAAAATCGATGCGCGCGACCGCGCGACCCTTCTATCGGGCCAGCACCACTTCCGCGGCGCCGCCCTCGGTCTCTTTCAAGCGCACGGGCAGCGAAGCCGGCAGCACGCGCCGGAAGGTCGCCATGTCGCGCGGATCGAACACGCCGGTGATCGGCAGGGCCGCGACGGCGGGGTCCGCGATCACGAGCCGCGGATCGCCATAGCGCGCCAGCTCGGCCAGCGCGCGGTCCAGGCGCTGGTTGTCGAAGCGGACGCGGTGATCGCGCCAGGGCGCGAGGCCGGCGCTGGAGACCGGCGAGACGGCCGACAGCGCACCTTGCGCATTGCTCGAGACCTGCTGCCCGGGCGACAGCAGCAGGTCCGCCTCGGTGCCCGCGCCGCGCGCTGCCTGCCCGACGCGCACCCGGCCCTCCTCGACGGCCACGTGCACGCCTTCGCTGCCGGCGATGTCGGGCGTGTGACGCACGAAGAAGCGCGTGCCCACGACGGTGATGCGCAGCGGTCCGGCCAGCACGTGGAAGGGCCGCGCGGGATCGCCCTGCACGGAGAAGGCCGCCTGGCCCTCGAGCAGCCGGACCTCGCGGCGCTGGCGGTAGTAGCTGATCTCCAGCCGGGTCGCGGTGTCGAGCCGCAGGCGGCTGCCGTCGGGCAGCGGCACGTCGAGCTGCTGGCCGCGGCGGGTGGCCATGGCCTGCACGAACACCGGCTGGGCTTCCCAGTGGTTCCAGGCGAGCAGCCCCGTGCCGGCCACGGCCACGACGGCCGCCACCGCGACGGCGGGCACCAGCACGCGGCGCCGCGAGGGCATGGCCGGCATGGCGGGTGTCCCGGCGGGGCTGGCGGCCTCCATGGCGCGGTCGTAGGCCAGGTTGCGCTGCAGCAGGCTTCGCATGTCCTGCGGGATCGCATCGAAGGCCTGCCATTCGCCGCCCCAGCGTTCGAAGGCCTCGCGGTGCAGCGGATCGGCCGCGAGCCAGTCCTGGAAGGCCTGTTCCTCGCGCGCGCCGAAGGCTTCGTCGCGGCGGCGGACAAACCAGTCCAGCGCTTGCTCGCGCAGGCGCGCGGCATCGGCTGGCTGGATCGATGGGTGGCTCATGGGGCGTTGGTTCTCGTCGAGGTAGACGTGCGGGCGGTCGAATACCCTAGGTCGGACAGCGATACGGTTTTCTCACTCGAGCCGCGAGCGGTGGAGCTTCCTGCGCGGCGCGGCGGCGGCGTTGCCGTCGCCGCCCGCGGACAGGTTGCGGCAGCGCTCGCAGGCATCGAGCGCATGCTTGAGGTGCTGCTCCACCATCTTGACCGAAATGCCCATCCGCGCGGCGACCTGGGCATAGCTCAGGCCGTCGAAGCGGTTGAGCATGAAGGCTTCGCGACAACGCGGCGGCAGATTGTCGATGACCGAGACCAGCGCCAACAGGCCCTGGCGCGAGGCCAGCGCGGTTTCGGGTTCCCAGCTTCGCGGGCCCGGTGCTTCGACGGGTTCGAGCTGCGCGGGCGGCAACTCCACGCCGGCGCGCACCCTGCCGTGGCGCTGGTGATCGATCACGAGGTTGCGCGCGGTCTGGTAGAGCAGCGCGCGCGGATCGCCGATGGTCGAGCCCGAAGCCTGCGCCGCATAGACGCGCGCATAGCTTTCCTGCGTCATGTCGGCCGCAATGCTGCGATCGGACACCTTGCGGGAAAGAAAGCCCAGCAATTCGCGGTAATAACGCTCGAACACAGCCCGCCGAAGTCCTGAAATAGGTTGGTCGAAGTCCCTGGGGCAGGTTGGCTTCGGCGCGGCGTGGCTGACCTGATGCGGTTCGGAAGCGTCCGAACGCGCCGGGATTATCCGCGATGGTTCGCGGGCCCCGGCCGATCAGGTTCCGTTCACGCAAGGCTTCTAGCATCCGCGCATGCTGCTCGCACGCATCCGCCGATTCGCCGAAGCGCACCACCGCGCGTGGTGCCTCGCGGGCATCCTGCTGGTGTTCCTGCAGCCCTTCATCGCCGCCCACTTCTGCTGCGACGGCATCGAGGACGAGCCCATGCTGCGGGTGCGCGCACTCGGGGAAATGAGCCAGTTCGAGGCCGACGACCGCGAGAACCACGCCACCGACCGCGAGACCACGATCTTTGCGCAGGTGCCCGCGGGCATCGATCACTCCGATACGCTGAGTGCCGGCCTGGGCACGCTGCTGGCGCTGGTGCTCGCAC
>NZ_JBZAYE010000699.1:0-3574 GCF_058244205.1 Variovorax sp. 20P10.2.4 | reverse complement strand
GGCGCCGCGTGCAGGGCCAGGCCCGGTGCCTGCGCGGCGGCGACCTCGTCGAAGGACAGGCTGCGGTAGCCGGGCACGAAGGCCTTGCCGACCGCGACGTCCTTGCTGCCGGTGGCGCGCAGGCCCACCACGTGCCAGGTGTCGAGCACCTCGTAGTCCTTGCGCGGCAGCAGGAAGTAGCGCGGCCGCGGCGGCTCGCCGGGCGCGTCGCCGGCCATGGCGCCGAGCACGCACCAGCCGCAGGGATCGATGCCGCTGGAGAACGGCCACTGCCCCTCGAGCTCGTAGCCGCCGTCGACCTGGCGCGCCGTGCCGCGCGCGAAGATGTACGAGGAGCCGACCAGCGTGTCGGGCGAGGGGCCCCAGACCTCCTGCTGCGCCCGGTCCGGCCAGAGCGCGAGGAACTGGTGGTGATAGGCCAGGTTCGACAGCACCCAGGCGCTCGAGGCGCAGCCCTGCGCGATCTCCGCGCAGATGTCGAAGAAATCGGCCGGGTGCAGTTCGGCGCCGCCCACGCGCGCCGGCTGCAGCGCGCGGAACAGGCCCGCGCGATGGAAGTCGGCGATGGTCTCGTCGGGCACGCGGCGCAACCGTTCGGCCTGCGCGGCGCGTTGCCGCAGCACGGGCTGGAGTTCGCGCGCGCGCCGCAGCAGTTCGCTGGCGGCGGTGTCGGATGAAGTGCGGGAGGGAGCCTGTGTTTGCATGGTGGACGCGGCGGGTGGTGAGTCGTTGCGTCCGGATGCTAGTGATAGAACTATCAATTATTTATAGGGTTATCACCATGCGTGCAGGCATCCAACGCATCCTGAATCAATTGTTAATGCCTTGAATGAGGCATCTAGCCTGCAGGCGCCTGGAAAGGCGGCAGGATATTTTGGTGATAACCCTATAAAGAAAGAGCGGGCCGTTCGATACGATCGCCCGAGGCCGGCAATCGCGCCCCAGGCCACTCACGGGAGTTCTTCATGGGCATTCGCAGACTCGAACACTTCAACATCCGCACCGAACGGCTCGAGGCCACGCTGGATTTCTATACGCGCGTGCTGCTGCTGCGCGACGGGCCGCGGCCCGGCAATCCGCCGCGCGCGACCGGCGCCTGGCTCTACGACGCGGACGACGTGCCGGTGGTCCACGTCACGGCCTTCGACCGCAACGATGCGCAGCGGCTGGCCTGGATCAACGACTACCTGGGCCCGCGCGATCCCGATTCGTTGCACGGCAGCGGCGCCATCGACCACGTGGCGCTGCTGGCCGAGGGCTACGAGGACACCATCGCGCGCTGCCGGGCGCTCGGCGTGCCGTACCGCGAACGGCTGGTCGCGGCGCTGGACCTGCGGCAGATCTTCGTCACCGATCCCAACGGGATCTCGATCGAACTCAACTACCGCTGAGCCGCCACGCCATGCACGCAGCCACTCCTTCCGCCATCGACCGCCGGCAGTTGCGCGACGTCTTCGGCGCCTACATCACGGGCGTCGCCGTCATCACCACGCTCGACGCCGAGGGCCGCCCCTGCGGCGTGACGGCCAACTCCTTCAGCTCGGTGTCGCTCGATCCGCCGCTGGTGCTCTGGAGCCAGGCACTCAATGCGCGCAGCTTCCCCGCCTTCAGCCGGCACGAGCGCTTCGTCGTGAACGTGCTCGCGAAGCACCAGCGCGAGCTCTCGCAGCGCTTCGCGACGCCGGGCGCCGACAAGTTCGCCGGCGTCGAGTGCCGCCCGGGCATCGGCGGCCTGCCGATCCTCGCGGACTGCTGCGCCCATTTCGAATGCCGCAAGGTCACGACCTGGCCCGGCGGCGACCACGCGGTGTTCCTGGGACTGATCGAGCGTTTCGAGCGCTCGGCCGCCGAGGGCCTGGCCTTCGGCGGCGGCCGCTACCTGGTCACGCGGGCCCATGCGGAGGCGGCGGGCGCGCCCGGGTGAACTGGTATCGTGCCGGCTCCCGCCGCACCGGCACCGGCCACCTTCCCAGCGATCTCGCATGCCTCGCGCCCCTTCCGCTTCCAGACCCACGGACTCCGCGGCCCCCGCCACCGGCGGCGTGGTGCGCCTGCGGCGCGCCGACCGCGAGCGCGAGATCGTGCAGGGCGCGATCCAGTACTTCGCCGACGTCGGCTTCGCGGGCGACACCACCGGCCTGGCGCGCCAGCTCGGCGTGGCCCAGCCGCTGCTCTATCGCTACTTCCAGAACAAGGAGGCGCTGATCGAGCGCGTGTTCCAGGAGACCTTCCTGTCGAACTGGAATCCGCTGTGGGAGGAAATGATCCTCGCGCCCGAGCAGGCCGTCGCGCAGCGCCTGCTCGAGTTCCACCGCGACTTCGCGCGCGTGCACCTGCGGCGCGAGCGCGTGCGGCTGTCGCTGTTCTTCGCCCTGCACGGCTGGGACATGTCGCCGTATTTCCGCGTCATGCGCCAGCGCGTCTACGAACCGATCGCGCTGTCGTTGCGCCAGTACACGGAAGCCGGCCGCGACGGCCAGCCCTTCGCGGTGCAGGAGATCGAGCTCGCGAAGACGGTGGTCGAGAAGATCCAGTACCACGGCATCCGCCAGTGGGTCTACGGCCTGCCGGTGCCCGAGATCGAGCCCGTGATCCAGGCCAGCGTGGCCAGCCTGCTCGACGGCGTGGGCGCGGTGCTGGGCAAGCCGGCGGCCAAGTCCTCGTGAGCGCGGGCGCCGCCTAGGCGCCGTTGCTCAAGGCCAGCGGCGGATCCTGCGCGACCGCGCTGCCGGCGCGCTCGTCGAGCACGCGCTGGTAGTTGTCGCGCAGCAGGATGCCCGCGTAATACACGTGCTCGCGCATGAGCTGTTCGGCGCGCGCCGCGTCGCCGTCGATCACGGCCTGCACGATGCGGTGGTGGTCGTCGTGCGAACGCAGGATCACGCCGTGGTCGTGCCACAGCATGATGCGGTCGGAGGCGAAGGGCACGGCCTGCGCCTGCGCGCCGAAGCGCACCACCCACGGGTTGCGCGCGCCCTGCATCAGCGTGTTGTGCAGCGTCACGTTCATCTGCTGGTAGGGCGCGAGGTCGTCGAGCAGCAGCTGTCCCTTGGCCAGGATCTCGTCGCCGGTGCGCAGGCAGTCGCGCAGCAGCGCGGCGGTCGCGTCGTCCACGCCGAGCGCGGCGAAGCGCCGGCAGGCCAGGCCCTCGAGCACCGAGCGCACCTCGTAGGCGGCCAGGATGTCCTCGAGCGCGAAGGCGCGCACCAGGTAGCCCTTCTTCGGCTGGTGATCGATCAGCCCTTCCATCGCCAGCGCGGCGAGCGCGGCGCGCACCGGCGTGCGCGACACCTTGAGGGTTTCGGCGATCGGCACCTCCTCCACCCGCGTGCCCGGCGTGAGCCGTCCGTGCAGGATCCAGGTGCGCAGCGTCTCGGTGACTTGTTGGGAGAGTGTGTCCATGTC
Source organism: Variovorax sp. 20P10.2.4 (assembly GCF_058244205.1). Lineage (NCBI taxonomy): Bacteria > Pseudomonadati > Pseudomonadota > Betaproteobacteria > Burkholderiales > Comamonadaceae > Variovorax > Variovorax sp. 20P10.2.4. The sequence continues at coordinate 169 of NZ_JBZAYE010000699.1, read as the reverse complement.
AGGTATACATGATGCCGTGGAAACTGGTTCAATAGTCGTCGAATAAGGGAAAACGAGGGCGTCCAAAGATAGGCATGTATACACAATGCGGTCCTCGATTCACTTTCACGCCGCATCCGACGCGGCTTCGGAGACCTCGCATCCCATGGCGGAACATCATGCACAAGCC
>NZ_JBZAYE010000698.1:0-3576 GCF_058244205.1 Variovorax sp. 20P10.2.4 | reverse complement strand
CCCGGCGGCAGCAGCGCGCGGGCGGCCGAGACGACGGCCTCGGTCATCGAATCGCTGGTGTTCGGGTTGAGCACCAGCAGCGTGGCTTCGCTCATCGGCCTTCGTCCGTGGACTGCGCGGCGCGCTGGCCGGCCCACATGCGCAGCAGCACGCCCACCACGTCCTGCGAGGGCGCGGCCGCGCCGGGGCGCAGCCGGGTCTCGACCAGCGACAGGTGCGAGCGCATCGCACGCGCGGCACCGCCGCCGTCGCCCTTGAGCAGCGAGGTGAAGATGTCGCGGTGCTCGTCGCAGGCGCATTGCGCCGAATGCGGCGCCTCGTACATCGCCACCAGCATCGAGGTCCGGCTCACCAGCTCCTGCATCTGCTGCAGGATGAAGGTGTTGCCCGTGGCCTCGGCCAGGATCATGTGGAAGTCGGCCGACAGCCGCACCGAGGTGGCGCGGTCGCCCTCGGCCAGCGCGGCCTGCTCGCGTTCCATGTGCTCGTCGAGGCGGCGCAGCGCCTCGGCGCCCGCGTTCTGCGCCAGGTGGGCGACGATGCCGCCCTCGAGGATGCGACGCGCGTCGTAGATCGAGCGCGCCTGCTCGAGCGAGGGCGCGGCCACGAAGGCGCCGCGGTTCGGGATCATCTCGATCAGCCGGTTGGTGCCCAGCCGCAGCAATATCTTGCGGATGCGCTCGCGGCTCACGCCGAAGACCTCGGCCAGCGCGGTCTCGCGCAGCGGCGCGCCGGGCGCCAGCGCGCCGGCCAGCAGCGCGCGCGAGAGCGTGTCGTAGACCGCGTCCTCGCGTTCCTTCATGCGGCCGTGCCCTCATCGGTGTGCGCCAGCCAGTGGCGGGCGATGCGTTCGCGGCTGGTCACCCAGGCGCCGCCCTTGTCGTGGAGGTGGCGCAGGATGCGCTCGAGCGCGCCGATGCGCCCGGGCCGGCCGATCATGCGCAGGTGCAGGCCCACCGACAGCATGCGCGGCGCGTGCCCGCCCTCGCGCCACAGCCAGTCGTAGGCGGCACAGACGTAGTCGGCGAAGGCGTCGCCGGTATCGAAGCGCTGGGTGTTCTGGAACTGCATGTCGTTGGTGTCGAAAGCATAGGGCAGCACGAGGTGCGGCCGGCCGTCGACCGCCACGCGGTAGGGCGTGTCGTCGTTGTAGGCGTCGCTGTCGTAGAGGAAACCGCGCTCCACCAGCAGGCGGCGCGTGTGCGGGCTCGGGTTGGAACGCGTGTGCCAGCCCACGGGGCGGCGCCCGGTGGCGGCCTCGATCGCGGTGCAGCAGCGGTCGATGGCCAGCCGCTCCTCGTCGAGCGTGAGGTCGATGCCGCGCTCCCAGCGCCAGCCGTGCGCCGAGACCTCGTGGCCGGCCTGCGCCGCATGCTGTGCCAGCCACGGCGAGCGCTCCACCGCGCGGCCGCAGGCGCTGAGCGTGAAGTGCCCGCCATGCCGTTCGAACAGGTCGGCGATGCGCCAGTAGGCCACGCGCGTGCCGTATTCGAAGTGGCTGTCGATGCAGCGGTCGGGCACCGGCTGGCCGTCGATCACCTCGTAGATGGCCTCGTTGCGGCTGTCGCCGTCGGTCATGGAGAACTCCGCGCCCTCCTCGAAGTTGACGACGAAGGAAACGGCCACGCGCGCCGCCTCGGGCCAGCGCACGGCGGGCAGGTCACGGCCATAGCCGATGAAGTCGCGCGTGGAGGGTGGAGTGGAAACAGGGGATGAATCGGCCATGGTCAGAACTGGGCCAGCCGGCGCAGGCCGACCAGCCTTTCGGCGATGAAGAGCACCAGGGCGGCCAGCAGGATCAGGCAGGCCGAGATGGCGGCGATGGTGGGGTCGGGCGACTCCTCCAGGTAGTGCAGGATCTCGATCGGCAGCGTCTTGCTGCGCGCATCGGTCAGGAAGATCGAGATCGGGTAGTTGTCCATCGAGGCGAGGAAGGCGAACAGCCCCGAGGTCAGGAAGGCCGGTGCCAGCGCCGGCACCATCACCTGCAGCAGCGCGCGCGGGCGCGACAGCCCCAGCGTTTGCGCCGCCTCCAGCAGCCGGGTGTCGAACAGCGCCAGGCTCGCATGCACCGTGCGCGTGACGTAGGGCAGGGTGATGACCACGTGCCCGATCAGCAGGCTCCAGAACACGTTCGCCAGCCCGACCGCGCGGAAGGCCTGCAGCAGCGCCACGCCGATCACCAGCCCCGGCATCATCAGCGGCGAAACGAGGAAGGCCAGCAGCGCCTCGCGGCCGCGGAAGCGCCCCTGCTCGATCGCGATCGCGCACAGCGTGCCGAGCACCAGCGCCGCCAGCGTCGCGCCCGCGGCCACCGCGGCCGACAGCAGCACGGTGTCGGCCAGGCCCTCCTTGGCCAGCATCGCGCGGTACCAGCGCAGCGACCACTGGCCCTCGGGCAGGTTGAACACCGGCGAGGGGCTGAACGAGACCAGCACCACCACCACCAGCGGCGCCAGCATGAAGACCGCGGTCGCCGCCATCAGCAGCCCGCCCGCGAGGCGGTTCCAGCGTGTGCTCATGTCGTGGCTCCTTGCTGCTGCCCGCGCGCCTGCAGCCGGCGCGTGAGCAGCGTGCTGCCCACCACCACCGCCACCGCGATGGCCAGCAGGATCACCGCCAGCGTCGAGCCCGACTGCCGGTCGCGCATGAACAGGTAGGCGCGCGCCAGCAGCGCGGGCAGGGTCTGGTAGCGGTCGCCCACCAGCAGCGCGGGGATCACGTACATCGACACCGCCATCGAGAACACGAAGGCCGAGCCCGCGACCACGCCCGGCAGCGACAGCGGCCAGGTCACGCGCACGAAGGCATGCAGCGGCTTCGCGCCGAGCGTGGCGGCGGCCTCGGCCAGGCGCGAGTCGATCTGGCGCGCCACCGTGAACACCGGCAGCACCATGAAGGGCAGGAACACGTGCACCGCGGCGATCACCAGCCCGCGCTCGTTGAACAGCAGCCGCGCCGGCTCGTCGACCAGCCCCAGGCCCAGCAGCACCTGGTTGACCAGGCCGTTGCTGCGCAGCAGGATGGTCCAGGCGAAGCTCTTGACCACCACGCCCACCGACAGCGGCAGGATCAGCGCGAGGAACATCAGCCCCTGCACCGGCAGCGAGGCGCGTGCCATGGCGAAGCCGACCGGGTAGCCGATCAGCAGGCACAGCAGCGTGACGAGCAGCGCGATCTTCAGCGTGTTCCAGACCACGACGGCGCTGAAGGGATCGGTCGCGAAGCGCGCGTAGCCCGCGAGCGAGAAGCCGCCCTGTTCGCCCTGGAAGCTGGTGGCCAGCAGCGCGGCCAGCGGCAGCACGAACAGCAGCACGAGGTAGCCCGCGCCCGGCACGGCGAGCCAGCCCGGCGATCCCTCGGCGCGGCTCATGGTGCCGCCTCGGCCGCGAACAGCAGCGTGTCGGCCACCGGCCATTGCACCGACAGCGTCTCGCCGGGGCGCGGCGCCAGGTCGTCGTGGGCCGGGAATTCCGCGAGCAGCGTCGCGCCGCCGCCGGGCGCGCTGAAGTAGACCAGCCGGTTGGCGCCGCGGTAGACCGTCTGGCTCACCACCAGCGACAGCCGGTTCATGCC
>NZ_JBZAYE010000697.1:0-3576 GCF_058244205.1 Variovorax sp. 20P10.2.4 | reverse complement strand
CGCGCAGCCGGATGTGGGGTCAACAAAAGCATGGGCATCGGCGGCTCCGGTTCGAAAGAGGCGCGCATCCTCGGCCCGCCTGTCTTTCCGCGGGCTTACCGTACGGACGCGGGCCGGTAAGACCGCGGTAAGACTGCCGCATCGAGCATCCGGGCTTCCCTGACAACCCGATTGGCTTCGCCATGCCGCGTGCTTCCTCGCTCTCTTCCTTCTCCCGTTGCCTGCCCGTGCTCGCGGGCCTGTCGCTGACCCCGTGGGCCGTGCCCGCCTGGGCACAGGACACGGCCCTCGAACAGCCGCTCGCCGAGCCTTCCGCCGCCCCGTCCGACGACCGCGCCCGCTGGGGCCTGGGCCTCGCCGCCGGCGTCAGGCAGCAGCCCTACACCGACGCCGGCAACAAGTCGCAGGGCCTGCCGCTGGTCTACTTCGAGAACCGCCATGTACGCGTGTTCGGCACCGGCGCGGAACTCAAGCTGCCGGCGCTCGAGCTGGGCGGCCGCTCCTCGCTGTCCTTCGGCCTGCGCGCCCGCTACGGCCTGGGTGGCTACAAGCCCGACGATGCGCCCGCGCTCTCGGGCATGGAGGAGCGCAAGGGCAGCATCTGGCTCGGCGCCGGCCTCGTCTGGCGCAACGAGCTGGCCGACGTCTCGCTCGAATGGCTCGGCGATGCCTCGGGCAAGAGCAAGGGCCAGCACCTGCGCCTGGGCGTGCAGCGCGACTTCCGCGCCGGCCGCTTCACCTTCACGCCGCGCCTCGAGGCCGTGTGGGTCGACGACAAGTACGTCGACTACTACTACGGCGTGCGCGCGCAGGAGGTTCGCATCGGGCGTCCGCTCTACCTGGGCCGCTCGAGCGTCAACACCGAGATCGGCCTGCGCGTGGGCTATGCCATCGACCGCCACCAGTCGGTGTTCCTCGACGTCGGTTCCACCCAGCTGGGCAAGCAGATCAAGAACAGCCCGCTGGTGAACCGCTCCAGCCTGGGTTCGGCGTCGGTCGGCTATCTCTACCGTTTCTGAGGCATCCTCGGGCGCATGAACCGGATCGCGCTGATCGAAGACCACGAACGCATGGCCGCGCTGGTCTGCAAGGCGCTGTCGGGCGCGGGCATCGAGGCCGACGTCTTCGGTCGCATCGACAGCGCCGCGCATGCGCTGCGCGACACCGCCTATGCGGCGCTGGTGGTCGACCGCGGCCTGCCCGACGGCGACGGCCTGGAGCTGGTGCGCCGGCTGCGCGCGGCCGGCACGCGCACCCCGTGCCTGATGCTGACCTCGCGCGATGCGCTGCACGACCGCGTCGATGGCCTCGAATCGGGCGCCGACGATTACCTGGCCAAGCCCTTCTCGATGGAGGAACTGGTGGCGCGCGTGCGTGCGCTGCTGCGCCGGCCGGTGCAGCTGCAGAGCCTGTCGCCGGCCCATGGCGACATCCGCATCCAGCCCGACAGCGGCACGCTGGCCTGCGGCCCCGAGGCGGTCACGCTGGCGCCGGCCGAGCTGCAGATCATGCTGTGCCTGGTGCGCGCCGGCGGGCAGACCGTGCGGCGCGGCGCGCTCGAGTCGGCCGCCTGGGGCCTGTCGGAAGCGGTCACGCCCAATGCGCTCGACGTGGCCCTGCACCGGCTGCGCAGGAAGCTGCAGGCCGTGGACTCGCGCTTGCAGATCGCCAACGTGAGAGGCCACGGCTATGCGCTTCGCGATGCCGCGTAGTCTCGGCACGCGCCTGCTGGTCACTTACGTGGCGGGCGTGCTCGTGTGCATCGTGCTGATCGCCGCGGGCGGTGCCGTGGCGTTCGCGCTGCGCGGCCAGGTGTTCAACGAGAGCATCGCCAACCATGCGCGCCTGATCGCTCGCGCGCTGCGCTTCGACGCGGCCGGGCAGCCGGTGGGCCTGGACGAATCCCGCCTCGCGATGTGGCTCTATGCGGGCCTGGGCCGCGAGACCTCGGTGCGCGTGCTCGACGCGGCGGGCCAGGTCGTGCTGCCCGCGGGGCAGGGCCTGGCGGCGCTGCGCGCGGACCACGGCAGCTTCGAGCCGGAAGGCCGCTCCTTCGACGCGGTGGCGGACGGCCTGCCGATGCGGGTCGCGACCGAGGCCATCGAGCATGGCGGCCGGCGCTGGTACGTGCAGGTGGCGATCAGCCGGCGCTTCATCGAGGTCATGGAGCGCGCCGTCGGCCTGCCGGCGCTGGGGCAGGGCATGCTGTTCGCGAGCCTGGCCTCGGTGCTGGTGTTCGCCGTCGCCATGTACTTCACGCTGGGCCGCATGCTGCGGCCGCTGCGCGCGGCGTCTGACAGCGCCGCCTGCATCACGCCGCGCACGCTCGATGCGCGGCTCGAGGTGCGCGGGCTGCCGTCCGAGATGCTGCCGCTGATCGAGGCCTTCAACCGCGCGCTCGACCGGCTCGAGCGCGGCTATGTCGCGCAGCAGGATTTCCTCGGCACGGTGGCGCACGAGCTCAAGACCCCGCTGGCGCTGATCCGCGCGCAGATCGAGCTGCATGGCGCGGGCGATGCCGGCTTCGATCGCGAGGCCCTGCTGCGCGACGTCGACCAGATGGCGCGCCACGTCAACCAGCTGCTGCACCTGGCCGAGGCCACCGAGTTGCGCAACTACGAGATCGGCCTCGTGCACCTGGCCGCGCTGGTCGACGAGGTGGGTGACTACCTGGCGCGGCTGGCCGAGCGGCGCCGGGTGCGGCTCGACCTGCGCGTGGCCTCCGAGTCGCTCGGCTGGCGCGCCGACCGCGGCGCGCTGTTCACGCTGCTGAAGAACCTGCTCGAGAACGCGATCCAGCATTCGCCGCCGAACGCGACGGTGCGGCTGGTGGCCGATGAGCAGCGAATCTCGGTGCGCGACCAGGGGCCCGGGCTGAGCGCCACCGAGTTGCCGAAAGTCTTCGAGCGCTTCTGGCGCGGCGCCGGACGGCGCGACGAAGGCTCGGGCCTGGGGCTCGCGATCTGCCAGGAGATCGCGCTCGCGCATGGCTGGCAACTGACGGTGCGCAGCGCGGCGCCGGGGGCCGAGTTCGTGGTTGCGCGCGAAGCCTCCTAGCAGGTCCTAGCGCGGCGTCATCGACGGCGCCGCGGCCGCCGCCTGCGCGCGCAACTGCAGCGCCGCTTCCAGCCGCATCCGTTCCTCGGGCGTGAAGAGCTGCTGCTTCATCTGTTCGAGCGACTGCGCATCGGCCTTGGCCGATTGCAGCGCCGCGTACTGCGCGAGTCGCCCCTGCCAGTCGCGCTCCTCGCGGTCGAGCTGGGCGAGCTGCTGCGCGGCCGGCGCGCCGTACTGCGCGCTGCGTTCGGCGAAGCGTTCCTGGTCGCTGGCGCCGCGCGCCTCGAGCGCCGCGGTCTGCGAGGCCACCTGGAGCTGGGCCACGGTCTGGGCGCGCTGGGCGCGCTGCGTCTCGCCGAGACTGCGCTCGTTGTCCTCGAGCGCGGCCTGGCGCTGCGCGGGCGTGAGGGCGGTGTTGCGCTCGATCTCGAGCCGCGCGAGGCTGTAGCGGTCGAAGTCGTCGTCGGCACCGAACAGCGCCTGGTATTCGTCGGGCATGAAGTGCTGTTCGCGCACCCG
>NZ_JBZAYE010000696.1:0-3591 GCF_058244205.1 Variovorax sp. 20P10.2.4 | reverse complement strand
GCGAGCTGCGGGAAACCGGCCGCGCCCAGCAGGCTGCCCGCCACGCGGCCGGCGAAGGTCTGGCCCACGCAACTCACGAGCGGCAGCCCGGCCCACAGCGCGTCGCTGGCGGTCGTGTGGGCGTTGTAGGGCAGGTTGTCCAGACACAGGTCGGCCAGCGCCAGGCGCTGCAGGTGGGCCGACTGCTCGGCCCAGGGCGCGAACACCAGCCGCTCCGAGGCGATGCCGTGCGCGGCGGCGCGCTCGCGCAGGTTCCGTTCGTAGGCCTCGGTGCCGCCCTTGAGCCAGAGCACGCTGCCCTCGACGCGCGCGAGCAGCCGCAGCCAGATGTCGAAGAACGCGGCCGTGAGCTTCTGGCCGTTGTTGAAGTTGCAGAAGACGAAGGCCCCTTCCGGCAGGCCGGCATCGACGCGCGACAGCGGCCCGGCGGCGGTCTCGCGGCGCGAGTCGTTGGGCTGGTAGGCGTCGGGCAGGTAGAGGATCTTCTCGCTGTAGTCCGCGCGCGCCGCCTCGGGGATCAGGAAGGGGTCGGCCACCAGGTAGTCGATGAAGGGCGCGCCCAGCGTGCCCGGGAAGCACAGGTAGCTGAGCTGCAGCGGCGCCGGCCGCAGCGCCAGCACCGAAGGCCGCGCATCGATGGTGTAACCGCCGAGGTCCACCAGGATGTCGATGCCGAGGTCGGCGATGGCCTGCGCGGTCTCGCTGTCCGACAGTTCGTGCGCGTCGACGAAGCGGTCGAAGGCCCGCTCGAGCCGCTCGCGCATTGCGCTGCCGTCGCTCTGGCGCAGCGAGATCGCCGTGACCTCGAAGCGCTCGCGGTCGTGGCGCTCGAACACCTCGGCCACCAGGAAGGAGGTGGCGTGGCGCCCGAAGTCGGCCGAGATGTAGCCGACGCGCAGGCGCTCGCCCTCGGCGCGCACCGGCGCGTGCAGCGGTTCGGCCGCCATCGGGTAGTGGCGCTGCGCATGCAGCCGCGCCACCTGCAGCTGCTCCTGCGGCGTGGAGGGCAGGATCAGCAGCGCGAAGGGCTCGATGCATTCGCGCTGCGCGCGGATGTCCTCGCGCAGCAGCGCCATCTGGGCGTCGAAGTCCTGCCAGTCGGCGATGGCCGCGCGCGCATAGAGCAGGCCGCCGCGCGCGAAGGCGTAGTCGGCGTCGCCGGGATGCTCGCGCAGGGTCCGGTCGTACAGCTGTGCCGCGTCCGCGAAGCGCCGCGCCTGGCACAGCGCGGTGCCGTAGTTCTCGATCAGCGTGGGATGCGAGGGCTGCAGCGCCAGCGCGCTTTCGTAGCACTGAAGTTCCTGTGCATGCAGGCGCAGCTTGCCGCAGGCCGCGCCGCGGTTCATGTGGGCCTCGAAGGCGTTCGGGCGCAATTGCACCGCGCGGTCGAAATGGGCCAGCGCCTCGGCGGCCTTGCCGAGCGCGAGCAGCGCGAGGCCCAGGTCGTGCTCGGCCTCGAACAGGTTCGGCTGGCGCTGCAGCAGCGTGCCGAAGGCCTCGGCCGCGGCGCGGTGCTGGCCCGACTTCTGGCAGGCCATGCCGAGGTAGTACCAGCTCTCGAGGGAATTCGGGTCGTAGCGCAGCGAGGCGCGCAGCCGCTCGATGGCTTGCGGGAAGTCCTGCGTCTGGCCCGCGATGAAGCCCAGCAGCCGGTTCGCGGCGGCCATGTGCTGGCCTTTTTTCAGCAGCTGCAGCAGCACTTTCTGCGCAGCGGAATACTGGCCCTGCCGGAAAAGCAGTTCGGCCGACTGCAAGCTCATTGCAGACCCTTGTGGTTCGGTGATCTTGGGGGGAGGGCCACGAGGTGGCGCCCGGCCGCGAGGGGCGGGCGGGCGCAGTCTAGCGTCGTCCGGTCGCGCCTGCCTGACGCGGGGGCCGAAAAAGGGCGGCGGCGCCGCCTTCGCTCAACTCTGGATGTAGTGCGTCAGCTGCTCGATGGTCTGCTCGTGGTCGGCAATGATGTCGTCCATCAGGTCCTGGATCGAGATCATGCCCACCACCCTGTCGCCGTCGACCACCGGCAGGTGGCGGAACTTGCGCTGGCTCATCAGCGCCATGCAGGTCTGGGTGGGGGTCTGCGGGTTCACGGTCATCACGTCGGGCGTCATGATCTCCGAGACCTTGACCTCCTTGGAGTTCTTGCCCTGCAGCGCGACCTTGCGCGTGTAGTCGCGCTCGGAGAGGAAGCCGACCAGCCGGTCGCCCTCCATCACCATCAGGGCACCGACCTCGAAATGCGCCAGCGTGGCCAGCGCATCGAACACCGTGGTGCCCGGCGAGGTCCGCCAGGCCGCGGAGTCGTGACGTTTGAGCAGTTCGGAGACGGGTTTCATCGCGGCAACTCCTTGAAAAAAGTCTGGATTCGACCGACGCCGGAAGGCGCGCTCTGCGACAAATCATAGGGGCTGGCACGCGCGAGCGGCGCAAGACTTTGCAAGCGTGCGGCCATGCCGCGCGCGGCAAAGACCCCGGTATCCCCGCGCGGCGGGGGCGTATCGATCGATTCAGGTTCGCGGTTCACAATGCGCACCCCGGACCGGTGCATGCACCGTCCCATTCCATCCCGCAGCCACAAACACAAGAAAGACACGCACCGATGGCGATCCAGTGGTTCCCCGGTCACATGCATCTCACGCAGAAGGCGATCACCGAGCGCGTGAAGGACATCGACGTGGTGATCGAGCTGCTCGACGCGCGGCTGCCCGGCTCGAGCGCCAACCCGATGCTCGCGCGGCTGACCGCCAACCGGCCGGCGCTCAAGGTGCTCAACAAGCAGGACCTGGCCGACCCCGAGCGCACCGAGCGCTGGCTCGCGCACTACAACGGCCTGCCGGCCACGCGCGCGATCCCGCTCGACGCCAGCCTGTCCACACCGGCGCAGCAGATCGTGCGCGCCTGCCATGCGCTGTCGCCCAACCGCGGCGGCCTGGCCAAGCCGATGCGGGTGCTGATCTGCGGCATTCCGAACGTGGGCAAGTCGACGCTGATCAACACCCTGACCGGCGGGCGCAAGGCCAAGACCGGCGACGAGGCCGGCATCACCAAGCTCGAGCAGCGCATCACGCTGGCCGACGACTTCTATCTCTGGGACACGCCCGGCATGCTGTGGCCGCGCATCGTGGTGCCCAAGAGCGGCTACAACCTCGCTGCCAGCGGCGCGGTGGGGCGCAATGCCTTCGACGAGGAGGAGGTGGCGCTCGAGTTGCTCGGCTACCTCAAGCAGCACTACGCGGCGGGGCTGGTGGCGCGCTTCAAGCTGGTCGAGCACGAGCATGCGCCCGGGGAGCTCGCCGAGATGCGCGACGAGGCGCTGCTCGACACCATCGGCCGCAAGCGCGGCGCGCTGCTCGGCAAGGGGCGCGTGAACCTGCAGAAGGCGGCCGAGATCGTGATGCACGAGTTCCGCGCCGGCAACCTCGGGCGCATCACGCTCGAGACGCCCGAGGAGTTCGCCCAGTGGCTGGCCGAGGGCCAGCGCGCCGATGCCGAGCGCGAGGCCAAGAAGGCCGCGCGCAAGCAGCAGCGCAAGGGCGGCAAGGCCGCGGCGGCCGAGGACGACGCGGTCGCCTGAGGCAACGGACCATGCAGCAG
>NZ_JBZAYE010000695.1:0-3601 GCF_058244205.1 Variovorax sp. 20P10.2.4 | reverse complement strand
ATCGAGGCCCGCCGCGCGCCGAGGGCGCGCTCGCGCCCGCTTGCCGAGTGGCTGATCGCGCTGCGCGCGCTGCTCGAGGCGGCCGGCCAGTGGGAGCCGCTCGAGGCCGACCTCGCGGGCGGCAAGGTGATCTCGGCACTGTGGCTCGATGCCGGCGCGCACGGCGACGACGAGGCTTTTCCTGGCGGCCGTCACACGCTGTCCGAATTCACGGCCTGGGTGCGCGACGTGCTCGAGGACGCGAGCTTCGTGCCGCCCGTCAATGGCGAGATACCGCAGGTGATCGTGCTGCCCTTGCATCAGCTGCTGGGCCGGGCTTTCGGCGCGATCGTGATCCCGGGCTGCGACGACCGCCGCCTGCCCGCATCGCCCGAGCCGCCTGGCAACTGGAGCGCCGCGCAGCGGCTCGAGCTCGGCCTGCCTTCGCGCGAAGCGCTCGAGGTGGCGCAGCGCGCGGCCTGGAACGCGGCCCTGTGCAATCCCTGGTGCGAACTGCTGTGGCGCAGTGCCGATGCCAGCGGCGAGCCCGTGCGGCCCAGCCCGCTGGTGCAGGGCCTCGAGCTCGACCATGCGCTCGCGTTCACCGACGATCCGCGCACACGGCGCGAAGTGCCCGTGCGTCCCACCCTCTATCCGACGCCCTCGGGCGCGCTGCTGCCGCTGCGCAACGTGTCGACCAGCGTCTACGAGGACCTGCGCCGCTGTCCCTACCGCTTCTTCGCGCTGCGCCAGCTCGGCCTGCGCAGCGCCGACGAGCTCGATGCCGAGGTCGATAAGCGCGACTTCGGCAACTGGCTGCATGCGGTGCTCGGCCATTTCCACGAGACGCTGCAGCAGACGCCCTCCGTCGATGCCGGTGAGCGCCTGCGCTTCATAGAGGACGCGGCCGTGCGCGCCACGCGCGAGTACGGCCTGTCGGATGCCGAGTTCCTGCCCTTCGCCGCGGCCTGGCCCGCGGTGCGCGACGGCTACCTCGACTGGCTCGCGGGCCACGAGGCCGCGGGCGCGGTCTTCGTCGAGTCCGAACCCTGGAAGGAGCAGCCGCTGGGCGCGCTGCAGCTGGTGGGCCGGCTCGACCGCATCGACCGCATGCCCGATGGCCAGCCCTTCGTGATCGACTACAAGACCGAGTCCTCGGCCGTGACCAAGGAGCGCGTGAAGGAACCGACCGAGGACACGCAGCTGGCCTTCTATGCCGCGCTGGTGGCCGACGACACGCTGCGCGCGGCCTACGTCAACGTGGGCGAGAAGTCCTCGGGCACGCAGACGGTGGAGCAGCCGGTGGTGGTGCAGGCGCGCGATGCGCTGGTGGCCGGCATCCTCGACGACTTCCGGCGCATCGCCGAAGGCACGCCGCTGCCGCCGCTGGGCGAGGGCACGGTGTGCGAGCACTGCACCGCGCGCGGCCTGTGCCGCAAGGATTTCTGGAGCGACGATGCCGGCGCCGCCGTGCTGCAGGGGAGCACGCCATGAACGGCGCCGCCTACGAACACAACGGCCAGCGCGTGCCGCGCGAGGCCTTCTACACCGTTGCCTGCGATCCGCGGCGCTCGGTGGCGGTCGAGGCCTGCGCGGGCGCGGGCAAGACCTGGATGCTGGTGTCGCGCATCGTGCGCGCGCTGCTCGACGACGGCGCCAACGCCTGCCAGCCGCACGAGATCCTCGCCATCACCTTCACCAAGAAGGCCGCGGGCGAGATGCGCGAGCGGCTCGACCAGTGGCTCGAGACCTTCGCCGAGCGCGAGCCCGAGGAGCTGGTCGAGGAACTCGTGATGCGCGGCATGCCGCCGGCCGAGGCGCTGGCGGCCGCGCCGCGCCTCAAGGGCCTGTACCGGCAACTGCTCGAGGGCGGCCGGCCGGTGCAGTTCCGCACCTTCCACGCCTGGTTCGCGGGCCTGCTGCGCAATGCGCCGCTCGCGGTGCTGCGCGAGCTCGGCCTGCCGTCGAACTACGAACTGCTCGAGGACGATGCCGAGGCGCGCTCGCGCACCTGGCGCCCCTTCTTCGAGGCCGTGACCGCCGACCCCGACGCGCTGGCCGATTACTACGCGGTGGTCGCCACCTACGGCCGCTCGCAGACCGCCAAGGCGCTCGGCGAGGCGCTCACGCGGCGCGTGGAGTTCTCGCTCGCCGAACCGGCCGAGGCGGTGCGGCATTTCGCCGACCTGCATCCGGCGCTGGCCGGCTTCGACACGCCGACCGACGCGCTGCGCGGCGAGGCCGTGCGTCGGCGCTGGCTCGACCGCGCCGCCGCGCTCGGCCGCGAGACCAACAAGACGCCGCAGAAGGCGGCCGAGGCCGTCATCGACATCTTCGGCACCGGCGAGCCGGCCGAGTCCGCGCTGCCGTCGGCGCTCGCGCTGCTGCGCAAGAGCTTCTTCGTCGCGACCGAAGACCGGCTCAACAAGAACCTGCAGAAGTACCCGGCTGCGCAGGAGGCCGAGGCCGAGCTGCAGCTGCTGTGCGCCGCGCAGGCCCAGCACGCGGCCTGGCTCTATCAGCAGCGCATGACGCGGCTCACGCGCCTGCTGATCGATGCCTTCGCGGGCGTCAAGCGGGCTCATGGCTGGGTCGACATGAACGACGTCGAGCAGGCCGCGCAACTGCTGCTGGGCCAGTCGGCGCTCTCGGGCTGGGTGCAGGAGCGGCTCGATGCGCGCATCGCGCACCTCTTGATCGACGAGTTCCAGGACACCAACCCGCTGCAGTGGCAGGCGCTCTACGGCTGGCTCAGCGCCTACGTGGGCGCGGGCGGCAGCGCGCCGCGCGTGTTCGTCGTGGGCGATCCGAAGCAGAGCATCTACCGCTTCCGCCGCGCCGAGCCGCAGGTCTTCATCGCCGCGAAGAAGTTCGTGCGCGAAGGTCTGGGCGGCGAGCTGCTCAACTGCGACCACACGCACCGCAATGCGCGCGCCGTCGTGGGCCTGGTCAACCAGGCCATGCTGGCCGCGCAGGAGGCCGGCGAGTTCGACGGCTTCCGTGCCCACACCACCGAGCGCAGCGACGAGGGCGCGTTGCTGAAGCTGCCGGCCATCGAGCGCGATGCCGCCGAGGCCGCGGCCGAAGCGGCACCGGCCGACGACGGCATGCTGCACTGGCGCGACAGCCTGGTCACGCCGCGTGTGCTGCCCGAGGAGCAATTGCTGCAGAAGGAATGCGAGCAGGCCGCGCGCTGGATCGCGCAGCTGATCGCCGACGGCACGCCGCCGCGGCAGATCATGGTGCTGTCGCGCCGCCGCAGCCGGCTCGCCGCGATGCAGGACGCGCTGCGCCAGCGCCACATCCCGGTGCAGCAGCCCGAGAAGAACGAGCTGCACGATGCGCCCGAGGTGCAGGACATGGTGGCGCTGATCGATGCGCTGGTCTCGCCCGCGCACGACCTTTCGCTGGCGCGCGCGCTCAAGTCGCCGCTGTTCGGCATCGGCGACGACGACCTGGTGCAACTGGCGCTGCGCCAGCGCGCGCTGCCGGGCTGGAGCTGGTTCCGGCTGCTGCAGACCGGCGAGGACCTGCCGGCCGCGCTGGCCGAGGCCGCGCCGCGTCTCAAGCGCTGGCAGCGCTGGTTGGCCACGCTGCCGCCGCACGATGCGCTCGACGCGAT